>DATHKK010000534.1:0-2544 GCA_035489355.1 Candidatus Limnocylindria bacterium | reverse complement strand
CGTCCTTATCGCGCAGTCCGATAGTCTTACTCGGAATTCCAAAGCTAAACCGGAAGTAGCGCCGCCTTCGTCATCGCCCGTGCGCTCGTTCGTGAATGAGTATTGTGCTGGATGCCACGACAGCGACACGAAGAAGGGCAACCTCGATCTGGAACCCATCAGTTCGCAGGATGTGACGCAGCATCCCGAGGTCTGGGAAAAAGTGGTGCGACGACTTCGTGCGCGCCAGATGCCGCCGGCGGAAAAGAAACGACCCGATGAAAGTGGGTTCAAGACGATGTTGTCAGCCCTGGAGCAATCGCTTGATGCCGCGTCCGCGCAGAATCCAAATCCCGGCCGCACCGACACGTTTCGCCGGCTGAATCGAACGGAATACCAGAACGCCGTCCGCGATCTGCTCGCGGTGGAAATGGATGTCACCACGCTCTTGCCGAAGGAAGAGGCCGGGCACGGCTTTGACAATGTCACGGTGGCGAATCTTTCCCCGACGCTGTTGGATCGCTACATCTCAGCGTCGCAGAAGATCAGCCGGCTCGCGGTCGGCGCTCCGCGTCGGTCCGGCGGTGATACGTTTCGCATGCCGCCAGACCTGACACAGGAAGATCACGTGGAAGGTTTGCCGCCCGGCACGCGCGGGGGCGTATTGATTTCCCACACGTTCCCGCAGGACGCGGAATACGAAATCCAAATCAGGCTCACGCGAGATCGCAATGAAGAGATTGAGGGCTTGCACGAAGCGCACGAGGTGGAACTACTGCTCGACCGCGAGCGAGTGAAGTCGTTCACCGTCGCGCCGCCGAAGGGTCATAAGAATTTTGAGTTGGTGGATCAGCACCTGAAGGTTCGCATTCCAATCACAGCGGGGCCGCATCAGGTTGGCGTCACGTTTGTGAAAAATCCTTCGACGCTGCTGGAAACCAAGCGTCAGCCCTACCTCGCGCGCTTCAACATGCATCGGCATCCACGCCGGACGCCGGCGATTTACCAGGTTTCCATCAACGGTCCATACGACGCAAAAGGGCCGGGCGACAGTCCGAGCCGCCGAAGGATCTTTGTCTCCAAACCAACGAAGCCCGAGGAAGAAGAAGCGTGCGCGAAACAAATCCTGTCCACGTTGATGCGCCGGGCGTATCGGCGGCCGATCACGGACAACGATCTGGAAAAGCCGATGGCGTTCTTTCGCAAAACACGCGAAGCAGAAAACTTTGAGGCAGGAATTGAAACCGCCTTGAGCGCGATCCTCGTCAGTCCGCAGTTCCTGTTTCGTGTCGAGCACGATCCCGCTGGCATCCCGCAGAACACTGTCTATCGCATCAGCGATCTGGACCTCGCGAGCCGGATTTCCTTTTTCCTGTGGAGCAGCATTCCCGACGATGAATTGCTTGATACAGCGATTCGCGGCGATCTTAGCAAACCGGTCGTGCTCGAAAAACAAGTGCGGCGCATGTTGGCGGACTCGCGCGCCAAAACGCTCGCCAACAATTTCGCGGACCAGTGGCTTTACCTGCGCAATCTCGAATCGTTCACTCCCGACCTGCGGCTCTTCCCGGACTTCGATGACAATCTTCGCCAGGCCTTTCGCGAGGAAACCGAACTCTTCTTCGAAAGCATCATGCGCGAAGATCGCAGCGTCATGAATCTCTTGAAGGTGGACTATACCTTCCTCAACGAGCGCCTCGCGAAACATTACGGCGTGCCCAACGTGTATGGCAGCCGCTTCCGGCGCGTCTCGACCGGAGCTGAGAGCCAGCGCGGCGGGTTGCTTCGCCACGGAAGCATTCTCGCCGTCACCTCCTACGCGACTCGCACCTCTCCCGTGATTCGTGGCAAATGGATTCTCGAAAATATCATTGGAACACCTCCGCCGCCTCCGTTGCCGGACGTTCCCACGCTTAAAGACAACACCATCTCGGCGAATCTTTCGTTCCGCGAACGATTGGCCGAGCATCGCGCCAACGCCGCCTGTGCGAGCTGCCATAACATGATGGACCCGCCCGGCTTCGCGCTGGAAAACTTTGACGCTGTCGGTCGCTGGCGAACTCTCGAAGAAGGGAAACCTGTGGATGCTTCAGGCGGACTTCCCGACGGCAGCAAGTTCAGCGGCGTGGCTGGGCTTGAAGAGGGTTTGCTGAATCGCCCGGAAATTTTCGTCGGCACGCTGACCGAAAAGCTGTTGACGTTTGCGCTCGGCCGTGGCGTGGAACCCTACGATGGTCCCGCTATCCGAAAAATTGTGCGCGAGGCGCAGCGGGATGATTACCGTTTCTCGTCCATCATTGTCGGAGTCACCAAGAGTACACCGTTCACCATGAGAAAATCGGCGAACTAACCCCGGCCTGATTCGAGTTCAGCGTCGTTCAACGTGATCCACAAATGCACTTGGAAGCAGTGTTCGCCCTAATTTTTTCATAAGCGGCTTCGTTCGCCCGGTGTAACATGTTGCGCGTTGCGCCGTCTTGCCTCGCTGAGTGAAGTTCACGATGTTACTGCCCGATAACGAACCATGAAAACGGCGCTCTCAAAGTTTCTTTGCGCGTTGATGCT
>DATHKK010000533.1:0-2227 GCA_035489355.1 Candidatus Limnocylindria bacterium | reverse complement strand
CCGGAAAGGCCCGGAACCCGCAGACATTCTTTGTCTGCGGGTTCCTCCTCCTCACACGGGCTTCACGACTTCACTCGCTTAAGCGTCGTGGGATGCTCGGGAACTTCCTTGCCGTCCATGAACGCTTTGCAGCTCGCCGTGATAGTGTCCGCATCGTCGAAGCGAATCGTCAACGCGTGCATGTGCGATTCCTTCTTCACGTTGATCCCGCAGTTTTTGTCGAAGGCGAACTTGATGGTGCTCGCGTCCGATGACTTGAGCAACATACCGGGGCGATTGCCCATCATGCAGTAATGCGTCAGGGCCAGCTTGCCGTCCTGGTCGTAATACATCGTCGTCATTTCGTTCGGCGTGCCGACGAAGCACTTTTCCTCCACCACGCTGCCGCCCGCCAGCAGCCGGTATTGCGATACCATCTCGATCGGTCCCTGGCCAATATCGACTTTGCCCTGCCACGTTCCGATCAGCGATTTCATTCGCTCGAATTCCGGCGAAGCAGGCTTGGGCTTGGGCGGTTCCCCCGCGTGCAAAGTCATGGCCAACAATAACGTGGCGCCAACTGAAGCTATCTTTGTTTTCATCGTGTTCCTTTGTTTCGTTGTTTGATTGTTTGATCGACTTTCATCTCTACAACGAACAAGCCGGCGCGTTCAGGACAGTACGGTCAAACTTTTTTTAGCTTAACGGCCGGCCGATCTCCCACATCAAGCGCCGTTCTCCGCAATTCGATCCCTCCGGATGAAGATCCATTGAATCGTGCCCGCGCGGCCATTGTGGCTGAGCTTCAACAAAGCTTGTCTTGCCCCCGCGTCTCCTATACTTGTCACGCAGCGCCCGCATGGATCCGAAAACACTCGTCATCGTTCCGACTTACAACGAACGCGATAATCTCCCCGCGTTGGTCAAGCGAGTGCTTTCCGTACCCGCCCGGGTCGAGTTGCTAATCGTGGATGACAATTCGCCGGACGGCACCGGACAAATGGCCGACGAACTCATTAAGACCAATCATGGCCTGCACGTCCTGCATCGCGCGGAGAAAAATGGTTTGGGCCGCGCTTACATCGCGGGCTTCAAGTGGGCGCTGGAACGCGATTACGAATTCATCATGGAAATGGACGGCGATTTCTCGCACAGCCCGGAGGAGATTCCAAATTTCATCAAAGCTGCGCTGGAACAGAACGCCGATTGCGTGATCGGCACGCGTTACAACAACGGCATCCGAGTCATCAACTGGCCGCTCAAGCGTCTCCTCCTCAGCATGGGCGCGGGGATTTATGTGCGGACGATCACGGGCATGCCGGTGAGCGATCCGACGGGCGGGTTCAAATTGTTTCGCCGTCGCGCGTTGCAAAGTCTCGATCTCGATGCCGTGCGCTCCAACGGTTACAGCTTTCAAATCGAGTTGTCGCACAAGCTCTGGCGGCGAGGCATGAAGATTGGTGAAACCCCCATCGTGTTCACCGATCGCTTCCAGGGTTCCTCGAAGTTTTCGCGCAAGATCGTACGCGAGGCGCTGATCATGGTGTGGCGGCTCTGGTTTCAAAATGGACTGCGCCGTTCGCCGCGAGTGAAGCACAGTTGACATTCCGCCCGTTGACCGGCTTTTTTCGTTTGTGTTGTTTCCGCCCAGCAGGAGGTCGAGCGAAGTTCACCGCGTGGTCATCACCGGCGCGGGCATCGTGACCGCCCTGGGTTTTGGCTGGAAAACGAACGCCGAGGGTTTTCGCGCAGGTCGCACCGCCTTTCGCCCGGTCACGTTGTTCGATGTCTCGCAGCAACGCGCAAAAATGGCGGCGGAGATTTCCCTGAACGATGACTTGCCGCGGACAAAACTCAGCCCACGTCAAATCACGCGGCTCGATCGCGCGTCGAAGCTTCTTCTTCACGCGGCGCACGAAGCGTGGACGCAGTCTGGATGGGAACCAACGGAATATCTGCCCATTGCCTTGGGAACGACCAGCGGCGGCATGAGTCTGGGCGAAGCATATTTTCGACAAGCCACGCAAATGCCGGGGCGGAATCGCCAGCAGCCTGCGCGCGTGAGCCATTACCAGGCGCAGCGGCAGGCGCTCGACCTCGCCGATGCGTTTGAGTTTCAAGGGCCGATCACGATCGTCTCGAACGCGTGTGCTTCTGGCGCTAATGCCGTTGGCCACGCCTGGCACCTGGTCCGCACGGGACAAGCTGAACGTGTTTTCACCGGCGGCTACGACGCGATCAGTCATTT
>DATHKK010000532.1:0-2319 GCA_035489355.1 Candidatus Limnocylindria bacterium | reverse complement strand
GATAGCCCTGATTACGCCGACCACTTTGCGAACAAGTGGACGGCTCTGCTCCGCAACAAGCGCACGGACCCGAAGCAGAATCGCATGACCTACGCGTTCCACGGCTGGGTGCGCGACAGTCTCGCGGAGAACAAGCCCTACAATGATCTCGTGCGCGAACTCCTGACTGCTTCCGGCGAGGTCGCGCAGAATCCGCCGGTCGCATGGTATCGTCAGGCGAGGGACACGACCACGCAACTGGAAGACACGGCACAGATTTTTCTCGGCCAGCGATTGAAGTGCGCCGAGTGTCATCATCATCCGTTCGAACGCTGGAGTCAGCAGGACTATTACAGCTTCGCCGCATTCTTCTCGCAGGTGGGGCGCAAAGCGGGTTCGCAGCCTGGAGAGGAAATTGTTTTCGCGAAGCGCACTGTTGCCTCCGCGACGAACAAGAAAACCAAACAGTCTGTAAAGCCGGCAGGGCTTGGCGCAAAGGTGGTGAGTTTGACGGCGGATGATGATGCGCGCGGCGCACTCGCCGATTGGATGACGGGCCGCGAGAATCGTTTCTTCGCGAAGTCACTGGCGAACCGTTATTGGAAGCACTTCTTCAATCGCGGTCTCGTCGAACCGGAAGACGACATGCGCGACACCAATCCGGCGACGAACCCGGAGTTGCTCGATGCGCTCGCCAAGTCGTTCACGGACAGCGGCTACGATTTGAAGCAACTCGTGCGCACGATCTGTAACTCACGAACATATCAGCTCAGCTCGATTCCGAACGAGCACAACCACGTCGATAAACAAAATTTCTCGCGTTACTACCCGAAGCGACTCACGGCGGAAGTGCTGCTCGATTCGGTGAACGCCATCACGAGAGCTGAGAGCAAATTCGACGGGTTGCCCGTAGGGACGCGCGCGGTGCAATTGCCGGACAACAGTTTCAACGCGAGTTCGTATTTCCTGACCGTGTTCGGCCGCCCGGACATGTCGAGTTCATGCGAATGCGAACGTTCGCAGGACGCAAGCCTCGCGCAGAGTTTGCACCTGCTGAATGCGAAGGACATCCAGGAAAAGCTTTCGCGCGATAGCGGACGCGCCGCCGCGCTCGCCGAGGACAGCACGCGCAGCGACGACGAGAAGGTGCGCGACTTGTATTTGCTGGCCTTCGCCCGTGAACCGATCGCGACAGAAACCAGCACCGCCAAATCACACATCGAGAAAACGGTGAAAGCGCTCGGCGACAAAGAAATTCCAGCCAAGCGCCAGGCTTATGAAGACATCGTGTGGGCGCTGCTGAACACGAAAGAGTTTTTGTTCAACCATTAGTCAGGCCGCGCGCAGTACTTTATGTGGCTGGACATGATTCACGGAATAATTGAGCGCAGGGTGCTGCTCAACTACCGCATCGACCCAGACGTGTTGCAGCGCACGCTTCCGCCGCCCTTTCGTCCCAAGCTCTACCGCGATTACGGCGTTGGCGGAGTCTGCATGATTCGGTTCAGTGGATTGCGTCCACGCTTCGCACCAGAGTGGATGGGTTTCAGTTCCGAGAATGCCGCCCACCGAATCGCTGTGGAGTGGGAGCAGGACGGCGAGCAGCGCGAGGGAGTCTTCATTCCACGGCGCGATACGAATTCAGGCTTTAACAAGATGGTGGGCGGCCGGGTGTTTCCGGGTATTTTCCAACGCAGCACGTTCGAAGTGCGCGAGGCGTCTTCATCGGTAGCTGTTCGAATCGTCCGAGAGGACGGAGGTCAAGAAATCGCCTTCGCTGGCCATGCCTCGGAGAGTTTACCGCTCGCGAGCATTTTTCCGTCACTTGCAGAAGCCGTTTCGTTCTTTTCGCTGGGCGCAACCGGCTACTCGGCAACCTACTCTGAAGGTCATTACCACGGCATGGAGTTGCGGTGCCTTGATTGGAGCATCGTACCGCTTGCGGTCGAGGAGGCTCGGTCTTGCTTCTTTGACAACCGAGATCGATTTCCATCAGGAACGGCTGAGCTCGATTGCGCTCTTCTGATGCGAGGCATCGCTCACGAATGGCATTCACGACCCGACCTTTACCTGGCGCCAAAAGGAGATTTCCTGACCACTCTTTGCACGGGTGGTAAAGCGGGGACGAGGTAATGGCAAAGATGTTGAGAGCACCGCGTCATTCATCGCCCGCAGTGTTGGACTACTCACTGCGTTCGGTTTTGTGCGTCGCGCTTGTCGCTGCGTTCACAGCTAGTGCGCAGCTTCCAACTTCCAGGTTGCAAACAGTATTTCCTTCGGGAGCGAAATCCTGTTTGCAACCTGGAAGTTGGAAGCTGCGCACTAGCTGTGAACGCAGCG
>DATHKK010000531.1:0-2806 GCA_035489355.1 Candidatus Limnocylindria bacterium | reverse complement strand
CAAGTAGAGCACCAGTTGCCCGGTGGGGACGTTGGTGCCGCCGTCGAACACTGCTACGACGTGATACGTCACGCCCGTCGTTACTGGAGTCCGCACGAACTTTGCTGTGGCCGGCACGCCATAGGGAGAACCGAGTCCGTCGGCCACGACATTATTCCACGCGTTGAAATACAGATGGGACTGGGCAGGGTTTGTGTTCACTGGATCGCGAAAGAGATAAATCGCCAAACCGCGGCTGCCAGCTCCTTGCTCGTAGAGACCAGCCGCGGCATTTGCCCCCGTCGTTCCCGGCGCGGGCACACTGTTCGCGCGGAACCAGAACTCGATCGATTTCTTTTCCCACGGTCCCGCGACGGCGTTGAGGTCCGAGCCGTTCGGGACGGTCAGCCGTTGGCTGCCGGTGGCACGCAGGAGAACGGATGCGTCATCAAACGTATTCGGCACCAGCGGCGATTGTTGCAGCGCGGGCGAATTCACATACGTGGCGGTCGTGGTCGCGAGCGGATCGAGCGCGGAGACGAGGCTGAACGCATTAGCACCGTTCGCCTCATTGAAGCGCCAGTAGCGCACGGGCGTGTCGGCCAGAACCTCGTCGGGATAACTGACGGTGGTCGTGAACTGCGCCGGGCCATTGAGCACGTTGGCCGTCGCGGCGCGATCTTTCACGCCGCTGATCTGCAACGTGTAAGGTTGTTGAAACGTCTGCGGCCCCGTTTTCAGGATCACCAGCCGTCCATCGCTCGAAATGGCCGCGCTCAATAACGGCAGCGCACCGGTAGAATAGTTCGCGATGTTCGTGGCGGTCAGCGCGTCCACCGGCTCGTTGAACCAGATGCGGATTTCGTTGAGCGACCCGGCAAGACCCTGAGTGCGCTCGACCGCCGGCGGCACATTATCAGTGTCCACCGCGAGCGTCGCGGACGGACTCGTGGCCTGGCTGAAATCGTTCCACACCACGGCGTGATATTGGCCAACGAGATTGGTCGTAGCGGCGAAACCAAGCACGCGCGCGGTGCCACCGGGGACCGGCGCACCATTGAAATACCATTGATAGCCGAACGGCCCGGCGCCAGTGGGCACGACCGCGAAGCGAACGAGTTGATTCTCACCGGCTGTTTGATTCGCCAGTTCGCTATCAGGACTGATGCCCACCGGCCCGATGAAACCCTCGTTGTAGCTCACGCTGATGTCATCGAACCAATGCGTCTCGTAAGAACCACCCGTGCGCGCAGCGAGGCCGAGTTGGGCGTTCGGCAGAACGTCGAAGCCGGTGAACAGATTGCTGATGACGATCGCGCCATCGTAAGCCACAGAGATTTTCCCGCCTCGTTTGAGCCGAATATCCACGTCCACCCACGCGCCGCTGTTGTTGTGCAGCGCGGGAATGCCATTCGTGCCGGTGAGCACGTTGGCGAGCGTGACGCCACGCCACTTCACCGCGATGAACGGCGAAGGATCACCGCTGTTGTTGGAAAAATTGTCGAACGCGATAATCAGACGATCGTTCGTGAGCGTGGCGAGCGGGAGATAACCTTCCTCGGGCGTGCCAAACGTGGCCGTTGGCAAGTCCGCAGCGAGATTCACCGAGAAGCCGTCTGCAGGCAGCACGCTCGTGTCGCTCAGGCGCGCTTTGAAGTGCAGATGGAATTGATCCACGTCGTGGCGCTCGGTGAAGAGCACGTAGCCGGTCTGCGAGTTCGTCGCGTCCGTGAGCCGTAAATATCCGGAGCCGTCGTAGCTGCCATTGCTCGTCACAGCAGCGGAGCCGTAGAACTGAAGATCACCGGGCGATCCATCGTTGAAGTTGTAGGAGGCAGCGCCGGGCACGGCGAAAGTGAAAGCAACGTTCGTGGGATTGGGCGTGAGCGCACCCGGAGGACTCACCTGATCCGTGACGTTGCCCACGGTCAGGACGTAGTTGGATCCAACGAGAAAGTTGAAATTCCCGGACAACAAAACAGTACGGTCGCCGCCGAGCAGGCTGGCGCTGGCGATCGGAATGACGAGTCCATCCGCGCGCTGCAAACCGTAGTTGCCGGTGTTGTTTGCACTGGCGCTCGCGACGCGCTTGCTGAACGTCACGAGCAGTTGGTTTGGATTCCCGCGCGCGTCCACGTCGGTGACGGTGAGTTCGGCGGCGCTGGCTTCGCCATTGACCGCTCCGGCGGCGTAGTGCGCGGCGACGCGAACGGCACTGAGTGCGCGGTTGTAAGCAGTCAGTTCGTCGAGCACGCCGTCGAAGTAACCGAACGCGCCGTTCTGTCCGGTGTGAATCAATCCGTTGCCGTGGCCGATGCGGATGTCGCCGGTGTGATTGTAGATTTGGCCCACGCCGCCACCACGCGCAACTTCGACTCCGTTGAGAAAGAGAATCAGATTTCCGTTCGTCCCGGCGGAGTCGCCGTCAAACACCGCGACGACGTGATAAAGCACGCCGGCCTGAACAGGCGCGAGAGCGAACACCGCGGGATTGCCGGGCGGGCCGTACGGTGCGCCCGCGCCATCGGAAGCGTTGTTCACAGCGTTGAGGACAAGTTGCGCCTGGCTCGGATCGCTGTTCGCCGGATCGCGCCACAAGTAAACCGCGATGTTGCGCGTGGCCGCGCCTTCCTCCCACAAGCCAGCGGTCGCAGCCAGGCCAGTCGTGCCGGGCGCAGGAACACTGTTCGCGCGAAACCAGAACTCGATCGACTTTTTCGCCCACGGACCAGCGGTGGCGTTGAGGTCCGAGCCATTCGGAACGGTGACGCGCTGTAAAGCAGAGGCGGTGAATTGAATCGCCGTGTTGTCGGGATCTGAGGGCATG
>DATHKK010000530.1:0-7175 GCA_035489355.1 Candidatus Limnocylindria bacterium | reverse complement strand
GCTTCAAACTCCACGGGGCCAATGACGGGTGACGCACGGCAGACTTCGCTTTTCCTTCGTCATTCGCCATTCGCAATTCGACATTCACGCTCGGTTCCATGAATTCCACCGCCAGCCAATCGAGCAACTCGGGATGCGACGGCGCTTCGACACGCGTGCCGATGTCCTCTGGTGTCGTGAACAATCCCTGGCCGAAGTAGGCCTGCCATACGCGATTCACCATCACGCGTGCGGTCGTCGTCGCCTGACGATCCACGATCCATTTCGCAAATGTCAGCCGATTGCGCGGCGCCTCTTTGGGCAGCGAAGGCAAAACGGCCGGCACGTCGGGCTGGACCTCATCGCCGAGCCGCTGCCAGTCGCCGCGGCGAAAGATGCGCGTGCGTCGCGGCTCCATCTTCGGCTGAAGCGCCAGCGTCGTGGGAACGTAAATCCAGTTCGTCCACGCGCTGTCAATCCGCTGATTCACTTTCGCGAAGGAGGCATCTTGATGGCGGAACACACTGAACAGTTCGCGTTGCTGTTCCGGCGTGCGCTGCTCCGCCGCGATGCTGAGAACCTTTCTTTGTTCAGCCGTGAAAGGATCAACCTTGAGCGGCGCGCCGTTCGTCGTGGCGCTCAAACGAAATCGCCCAAACGTGTGGCAATCCAGCCCGCTCTCCTTGTCCTCTCCGCCGCTGTGCTTCTGGTATCGTGAATTGCAGCCGTGTGCCGCCGGGGAATTGCGGAATCTCGTCTGCGCACTCGAAGACCGCGCGATGCTCGGTGTTCTTCAGCACCGGAAACGTGCTCGCCGTCCAGCCGCCTTTGTCGGTCTTGCCATCGATGACGTTCGTGATGCCGAAACCCGGCGCCTCCGCATCTGCCAGCGCGCGGCGAAACGCAATCTTGTTCGTCACGCTCGCGTTCGTCAGCGCGTAGGCTTCACATGTAAACTCTTTTAGCAGCCAGCTTCCCTTCTTCATCAGCCCCGGCCCGCCGTAAGGCAGATTAGGATGCGTCAGCACCTCGAGCCGGAAGCCCGTGATGTTCGGCGGTGGCACATCCACCCACACACGCGTCACGGCGCCTGGCTGCAAATCGCCGCCGCCGAGAAATGAAAGGTCACTCTGCTTTTCGTACTTGGTCGCGAAGTTGTGCCACTCGGTCGCGTCGAGCGGGAACCAATTGCCTGGCGCGTCCTCCGCTTCCGTTTTCCACGCGGCCATTTTCTCCGTGAGGTTCGTTGCGTTCTTCATCGCCTTGTCTTCCAGCGACTGAATCTTCGCGCGCAAATCATCGCGCTTCTTCTGTTGCTCGCCGGTGGGAACTTCCAGGAACGGTTCGTCGTCGTTGTTGAGAAAGGCGTAGAGTTGAAAATATTCCCGCTGCGCAATCGGATCGAACTTGTGGTTGTGGCACTGCGCACAAGCAATGGTCAGTCCCAGCCAGGTGCGGCCCACTGCATCCACGCGATCGATCATGGCTTCGGTGCGGAACTGTTCCGGCTCGATGCCGCCTTCCTGGTTCTGCATCGAGTTGCGCAGAAAACCGGTCGCGACCTTTTGTTCCAATGTCGGGTTAGGCAGCAAATCTCCGGCGAGTTGTTCAACGGTGAATTGATCGAAAGGCAAGTCGCGGTTCAGCGCATCAATCACCCAATCGCGATATGGCCAGATGCTGCGCGCGGCGTCCTTCTCGAAACCATTCGAGTCCGCATAACGCGCCGCGTCGAGCCAGTGCCGCCCCCAACGCTCGCCGTAGTGCGGCGACGCGAGCAAACGCTCGACAATTTTCGCGTAGGCATCCGGTGATTTGTCGGCAACGAACGCATCGACTTCTGCCGGCGTCGGCGGCAAGCCGATCAAATCCAGCGAGAGCCGGCGAATCAGCGTGACACGATCGGCCTCGGGCGAAGGCTTCAGACCTTCTTTCTCCAGTCGCGCGAGAACGAAGGCGTCGATCGGATTCGGCAAAGTAATCAGTGAGTCAGTCTTACGCGCGTTGCCCGCCGGCTTACTGATTGCTGACTTACTGATTCTCGGCACAGTCGGCCGCACCGGCGGCTTGAACGCCCAGTGGTCGCGCTTGTCCACGATCTTTGCAATATCGACCCCGTCCGGCCAGATGGCCCCTTGATCGATCCACGCGCGCAACACGCCGATCTGCTCGGCGCTCAAGGGTTCGCCTTTCGCCGGCATGCGCGACTCGTCACCTTTTAGTCCGGCGACGAGTTGAATCATCAAACTCTCGGAACTCTTGCCCGGCACAATGGCCGGCCCGTGCTCACCGCCTTTGAGCGCGACGGCCTTCACGTCCCAGCGCAATTCTGCTCGCTGCTTCTTTTCGCCATGGCACTCGTAGCAGTTCTTCGCGAGAATCGGCTGAACGTCTTTTACGAAATCAACGGGGCGCGTGGCGGCCGGTGGCAGCTCGGCCGCGGAAACTTGAAAGGCCAGCGACAGCACCGCCACCAGCGCGAATAATTTGAACTCAACGAAATTCATGGACGTTGAGAAGTTAAGGAGGAAGCGCCGCGCGGCAAATGAAAATCCGCCTCGGCGCGGGCGGTGCTGTCAGCCGGCTGGAAGTCGCGATACGACTTGGCCGGAACGACTCAGCAGGAACAGAAGCCAACAAAGGAAACGAAGCTGGAAAAACAAGTGCCGTATTTTCCAACTGAGCCACTACCCCGGACTGGTGCGCCGCGCGACCTCCCTAGAACATCCGCAGCGTCCGCCCCGAGGAATTGATCTGGCGGATACGCATGAAGCACAATGCGGAAGAAACTCGGAAATTGATCGCGGAGTGGCCGCGCTGAAGAGGAAACTTGGTGAAACCTGTTCTGGTTTCTGCAACTGATTCCGTGGCTTGAGATCAGCGTGCCGGAATTGCGCTTCATCCCGCGGACCTGCCTTTGTCACCGTAAGCTGAGCCAACAGGCAGTCTGTGTCGGAACGCGGCCCTATGAGCCGCAGCAGCGTGGCCGTCAGGGAGTGCCGAGTGATTTGTCTGCTGCCATACATTATGGACGTGCTGCGGCTCACAGAGCCGCGCTCCGGTGAGAAATCCGGGCGGACATTTACTCCACGCGCAAGATATGAATTTATTTCAAAACTCGCCAGCAGCGCGGGCCGCGCAACCAGTCACACACGGAGCCACTGTTCCGTTTTTTGCAGCGTGCGCACTTGCGCGTCAGCGTCAGTCTGATGACAGCGCGTGTTCACGCGCTTTAAGTCTAACGGCAGGGTGGCTGCTCAAGAGTGTCGCTGCCGGAAAGCGGCAGGCGTTGACAAGGAGCGCGACTCGGAAGGGGTGCTTCTTGCGAACAAACATTTGCATGAAGACAGGCTACTTGATCGACATGGACGGTGTGATTTACCGCGAGAACCAACTCATCACCGGCGCGGCGGATTTCGTGCATGAACTGAATGCCACCGGCACGCCATTTCTTTTCCTCACGAACAACTCCGCGCCCACGGCGGAAGATCTCGCGGTGCGCTTGAAACATCTCGGCATTCCAGGATTGTCGGCGCGTCACTTTTACACTTCGGCCCTGAACACGGCGGACTTTCTGAGCGAAACCGATCCCGGCTGCACCGTGTTCGTCATCGGCGAAGGCGGATTGTATCAGCCAACGCGCGTTCTCCAAAGTGTGGCCGATTTGATCGAGGAAATAAAAACCGGCAAACCGTCGGATCGCATGGATAGTCCGACCTTCAATCTCAATGGCGGGTCGGGAGAGAAATATGGCCATCGCCATCAAACCGATATTCTCGCTTTCTTCAAACCACATCCGCGTCCGGCGATGACGAAGTAGAGAGAGCGCAAACGTTTCTAGAGGCGGGTAAGAACGTTTCCAGTTCGGCCTGTTGTGCTCGCGCCCGGGTTCGAGCATGGTTGCGAGCGATGAACCGTAGGGGCATCCAACAACTGAACGCCGCAGCGTCCGGCAGAAATGGAACTCTCCGAAGAATCGGTCGTCTCCTGACTATCGTCGGATGGCTCGTTGCGGGTCACGCGATTGCCGCGGAGGAATTTCCCTCGCCTTCCAACGTGGTGCAACGCGTGTTGAAACGGGCGGAATTGGTCGCGCAGGCCGGGCAGACGAATCATTACACATACGAGAAGCGCGCGGTCGTGGCGGAGTTGGACGACAAGGACCGCGTCATCAAGTCCACGGAAAAACTTTATCAAGTCGTGTTGCTCGGCGGCTTGCCGTTCCCGCGTCTGGTGAAGGTGCAAGGCCGCGAACTCACGCCGAAACAGTTGGAACGGGAGAACCAGCGTGAAGTGACTTTTCGCCAGCGGGTCACTCACATGGACTTGAACAAGAAAGCGAAGAGGAAAGAAGGATTAGCCACGCAGGAACTCGTCGATCGATTCGAATTCAAGATCAAGAAGCGGGAGATGATCGAAGGACGGCCCACATTGGTCGTCACTTTCACGGCCCGCCCCGGCGCGCCGGAGAAGACCATCGAAGACAAAGTGTTTGCGCACGTGTTCGGCACGTTGTGGGTGGATGAACAGGAAGCGGAGGTGACGAAACTCGATGCGAGCGTGCGCGGCCCGGTCCCGCTGGGATGGTTCGGCGCCGTCGGTTCGTTGCACCAATTTCAGGCGACGATGGAGCGCAGCCGAATGCCGGACGGCGTGTGGGTGAATCGCAAGAGCAGTTTCTGGATCGTCGCGCGCAAATTGCTTTCCACGATGCGATCGAGAACGACGGAGGAGTCGAGCGGGTTTCGTCGGGAATAGAGATTTCGCAAGCTCCGCCGCGTTGGAATGAAGGGAGCCCGACTGCCGGTTGCAAACCGCAGCACGTTACAAGAGCCTGTGTCTCGCGAGGAAGTCTTGCTCGATTGAACGGCCTCACGCCAAACTCCGTCCCTATTCTTATGCTTGGAAAGAAAGTTTTGTTCGGCCTGAGTGCTCTTGCGTCATTGCTGTTGATGGTTGGCTGTGGTTCACAGAAATCTGCTGACAGTTCCACCGCGATCGATACGAACCGGCAGGTGTTTCAGGTGAAAGGTCTTTTGAAAGAACTGAAGCCCAATGGCAAAACCGCCGTCATCGCGCACGAGACGATTCCCGATTACATGGACGCCATGACCATGGATTTCGACGTGAAGGACAAGCGCGAGTTGGAAGGTTTAAGGCCGGGCGACGCGCTCTCGTTTCGCATGGTGGTGACCAAGGACGACGGTTGGATCGAGAACGTACGCAAACTTCCGCCAGCCACTCCGACCAATGCCAGCCAGATCATTTCGATCACGGACACGAACGGAACGAATGTTGGCCCGCTCACGTTCCGTCGGTCGCCCATCGTCGAGCCACTGAACATTGGCGATGCGGTTCCTGACTACAAATTCACCAACCAGTTCGGCGGGCCGATTTCTCTCGGCCAGTTCAAAGGACGAGCGCTGGCCGTGACGTTCATCTTCACGCGCTGCCCGTTCCCGACGTTCTGCCCGCGCATGTCGCAGTATTTCGAGAAGGCTCAGAAACAACTGAAGTCACAAACGGACGCGCCAAAGAACTGGTCGTTCCTCTCGGTCACCATCGATCCGGCGTTCGACACGCCGCCACGTCTCCGCGCTTACACGGCGCAATACAATCTCGACACGAACCACTGGCAATTCGCGACGAGCGATCTTTGGACGATTGACGGCATCACCGAGCAAGTGGGCTTCACCTTTTATCGACCCACGCCCACCGCGCTGCCTGAGCACAACCTGCGTACCATCGTCATCGATGCGAGCGGGCGTTTGCAGAAAATCTTCGTCGGCAACGAGTGGACGACGGATGAGTTTGTGAGCGAGATGGTGAAGGCGTCGGAAGTGAAGTGATGGGTAGGGCGCGTCTCCGCGCGCCGGGCCGCGAAGACAGAACACACACGAACTTGCGGACGCCCCACCATTAACGGGTTTGGGCAACACGCCATCAAGATTGCGCACCGGGCCTGATTCGCACGAATCCATCCCCTTGCCGTGGAAGTTTTTTGATGAAATAGTCGCACCCAACGTCCCAAACACATGAAGCAGGAAAATCTCTCTCTCGGATCACGTCGCGAGTTTATCCGCGCGTCCACCGCCGTCACCGCTGGCCTCGTGGCCGCTCCCTTCGTTCTCACGGGACGCAGCGCGGAGCTTTCGCCCGGCGATACGATCAAGGTCGGACTCATCGGTTGCGGCGGGCGCGGCACAGGCGCGGCCAAGCAGGCGCTCAACGCCGACAGCAATGTGCAACTTGTCGCGATGGCCGACGCCTTCGAGAGCCAGGTGAAGAACGCGCACGGCACCTTGAAGAACGATCGCGAAGTCGGCGAGAAAGTGAAGGTCGAGAACGCGAAGCTGTTTGTCGGACTGGATGCGTATCAAAAGCTCATCGACAGCGGAGTGGACCTGGTGATTCTCGCGACACCGCCGGGGTTTCGTCCCGAACATCTCAAGGCGGCGGTGGCGTCGGGGAAACATATTTTTTGTGAGAAGCCGGTGGCGACGGACGCTCCCGGCGTACGGTCCGTGCTCGAGTCCGTGGCCGAAGCGAAGAAGAAAAACCTGGCCATCGTCGCGGGCTTTTGCTGGCGCTACGATTTCGCGCGCCGCGAATTTTTCAAACGTCTTCACGACGGCATGGTCGGCGACGTGCGCGCGCTGTATCACACTTACTACGCGGGTCCGGTGAAGCCGATGCAGCCGGCGAGCGCGCGCAAGCCGGGCATGACGGATGTCGAGTGGCAGTTGCGCAATTGGTACAATTTCACCTGGCTTTCTGCCGACGGTCTGACCGAGCAAGGCGTTCACAGCGTGGACAAAATGGCGTGGGCGATGAAGGACGTGCCGCCGCTGAAGTGTACTGCTGTGGGCGGGCGCCAAACGCCGAATCACGATGGAAACATCTACGATCACATTGAAGTGAATTACGAGTTTGTCAACGGCGTGCGCGGGTTCGTCGTGCATCGGCAGATTCCCAACTGCCACGGGGAGACGCGCGACTACATTATCGGCTCGAAAGGAAATGCGAATATCGGTGGACGCCGTTCGGTGGTGGAGTTGACCGATATGGATGGCGCGATTAAGTGGCGTTCCGGCGCGGCGGACCGCGACATGTATCAGGTGGAGCACGACGAGTTGTTTGCGTCGATTCGTGATGGCAAGCCGATCAACGATGGCGCGCGCATGGCGCATAGCACG
>DATHKK010000529.1:0-3332 GCA_035489355.1 Candidatus Limnocylindria bacterium | reverse complement strand
CTACCAGGTTTTCGCCGACCGAGGAAACAGCCTCGATGTGCGCGCGCTCAATATCGACGTCAAATACCACGTAGCCGTGGAGGCGTTCGACGAGAACGGCGTATCGGCGCTCGGCAAAATCGTGTCCGTGCATTGACGCCGTCTTCGGAGGACGGCATGCGAAGACTTGCACTCGGAGGAATCACTGGGCCCGTCCTGTTCGCGGTCGTCGTGCTCGTGTGCGGCGCGCTGCGACCCGAGTACAGCCATCTCCAGCGCTTCATCAGCGAACTCGGTGCGGCTGGCACGCCGTACGCTGCTCTCATGAACTATGCCGGCTTCGTCCCCGCAGGTTTCATGCTCGCCTTGTTTGGTGTTGCACTCGCGTTTGTCTTGCCAGGTGGTCGCCTCATCGGCGTGGCAGCAACGCTCGTGACAGCGTTCGGTTTGGGAATTGCCGCGTCGGGCATGATCTCGTGTGACATTGGCTGCCCTCAGCATGGGTCGCTCGAGAACGTCGTGCACAACGCAATCGCCCCCGTCTCTTTTCTTTGCCTCATCGCGGCAACGGCAATGTTTGGCATCCGGTTTCGCAGCCTTCCAGCCTGGCGTCATCTCTGGCTCTATTCGCTGCTCACAAGCGCAGGCGCTCTGTGCTTGCTGGCTGTTCTTGGCAGTTCCTTGGACTCGCGAGTTCTTACCGGTCTCTGGCAGCGTCTAATGCTCGCTGTGCTGTTCATTTGGTGCGCCATCGTCGGCCTCAAAGCGTTTCGAAATCGGTAGGTCGAATCGCGCCGTCTCGACCTGGCGCGCGGCGAGATCTTCAGTACGTGCATTCACCCACGATTGAAGCTCACATTGCGCGTACACCGGCCACGATCGCCATGCGGGGCGCCACCGCCTAACAACATCGCCGAGCATGGCCTCGGGCAGTCACTGGACCGCGTCGCGGTGGAGTGATGGGCGGGACCTCGACGGGACCCAGAACGCGCGACGACAGCTCGCGCCTTGCCCCAAAACTTTGCCGGAAGATCGGCGGCGCAGTCACGCGGGTCGACTTTGCCGGTAGTGAATGTTTGAGCGCCTAGCAGCCACACGAGGTTGCAAATTCGCCACTCCACGCGAAATTGTTGTGTTTCATTGATGGAAGGTGTATTCATACACGAAACAACACACCGTTTTGGGCGGTTGATGTGGCAGCTGGCAACACCGCCTTTTCGGCGCACGAACCAGAATTCTCGGGTGCACGCCTGTGGCGCACCCACACTTGGAGGGGATATGTACAAGTCGGCACAAGCGAGTTTGATCAATAGCGCTCTGGTGATAGCAGGACTGCTGTGGAGTGCGACGTCAGCGCATGCGCAAGGATCGGCCTCGGGACAACAGCCAGCCTCAGGTGAAAGCGAGGAACTAGATGAGCTCGTTGTGACCGGCATTCGCTACAGCCTGGCGAAATCCGTGACGGCGAAACGCGATGCAGAGATCGTCAGCGATGCGATCGTGGCCGAAGACATCGGCAAGTTCCCGCAGCAGAACATGGCGGAGTCTCTCCAACGCATCACTGGCGTACAGATAACGCGGAGCAAGGGCGAAGGCCAATTGGTGAGCGTGCGCGGACTCGACCCGAAATTCACACACTTGCTGTACAACGGCCGAGAATTGCCTGCGGCAAGCGGCTCGCGAAATTTTGACTTCACCATTCTCTCCGCGGACTTTGTCAGCGAATTGCAAGTGGCGAAGTCGCCTACCGCTGATTCTCGCGACGGCGGTATCGCCGCGACGATCAATGTCCTGACGTCGAGACCCCTGGACGTCGGAAGTCGCAAAGCGGCGATAAACGTTGAAGCGATCCACGAAAGCAATCCGAACTCTATTCAGCCCCACGTCTCGGCGTTTTACTCCGACACGTTTGCGGACGATCGACTCGGTCTCGCATTTGGCGCTGACTACAGCAAGCGCGACCTGCAGGTCGAGAGATTCGAAGCCTTCGGTTTCGAAACTGGCGTTGAGGCGGGCCGATCGCCGCAGCTGGACTACAACGTTGACGGCGACTTCAACGATACTTTCCGGTTCAACCACGCGTCGAACTTCGGCATGGACCTGGGAGATCGTGAGCGCAAGAGCGCCATGGCTGCGGTTCAGTTTCGCGCAAGTGATGCGTTCGAACTTCGCGCGGACGTTTTGTACTCCGCCTTTGATACCAACGCACTGTTCCCGGTGAACTCGCATCGCTTCACGAACAATCTCGGTCCTGTTGTCGGAAGCGTTCAGGATGACGACGGCGCGCTGATTTCCCTGGATTCTGATGGTGTCGATCATCGCAACAATGCAAGAACTGGCCAGGAAAACGACAAACTGACGGCGTTGGGTTTGGGCGGCACCTACGTCGCGGGCGATTGGACGTTTGATGGCGAAGTGTCCTATGGCAAATCAGAGCGCAAAGTCACTTCGCTTTCGCTCGAAGTCATCGGACGAGCAAGCGCTGAATATGATTTCTCCAATGACCCTTCGGGGATACCCAGTCTTACGTATCAGCGTGGCTTTGACCCGCTCGATCCGAACGACTTTCGTGCCATCGGCTTCAACGGTCAGCTCGATGAGCCAACCGAGGATGAAACCCGCGATGCGCGGTTCGACGTCAAGCACAGCATGGAAGGGTGGGTGAACAAGATTGCGTTCGGTGCCAGCTGGGGCAAGCGTGAGCATTCGTCGGACAGCAGGTTCATGCAGGTTGGCGCTGCGGATCTCGCGGCGTTGTTAGGTGTTCCCTTCGACCCGAACATCGAGGGTGGAAGTTTCAACGGCGCGACGTGGATGCGCGAATTCGGCGATTCCGGCTATTTGTCCGGGTATAGCGGGGGCTCATCATTCCCGAAAACCTGGTTGTCCGCCGATCCAAACGCCATGCTCGCGGACGTACCGCTTGCCGACCTCGTCCGGATGTTTCCTCCGGTTCAGTTTCAGACATCCGTGTCGAACGTTCAGGAAGACGTTGGTGCCGCATATTTCCGCGCCGACTTCAAGAATGCCGACGGGCGCCTGTCTGGGAACTTCGGAGTGCGTTACGTCCAGACCAAGCAAAAGACTTTTGGCTACGCGCCAGACTTCAGTCAGATCATCTTCGATCAGGGTGGTGCCGTGACAATTGTGCCGGACGCCACACCTACCACGGTTGATCGCGACTACGAAAACTGGCTGCCCAGCTTCAATCTGCGCTTTGCGCTCCGAGATGATTTGATCGCGCGCTTTGCGGCGGCACGCGTCCTTTCGCGCCCAGATCTGGGCGTAATTACCCCGACCACCAGTGTCAACGCCAACGTGCGCACGATTTCATCGGGCAACCCGGATGTCGA
>DATHKK010000528.1:0-2310 GCA_035489355.1 Candidatus Limnocylindria bacterium | reverse complement strand
CGCTCCGTGAAGCTGTGGAGTTGGGCGAAGCAACTACTTTCCCGCACTGACCTTCCGACACATCTGCGCCACGGCGCACTGGGTGAA
Organism: Candidatus Limnocylindria bacterium; assembly: GCA_035489355.1. Classification (GTDB taxonomy): domain Bacteria; phylum Verrucomicrobiota; class Verrucomicrobiia; order Limisphaerales; family SIBH01; genus JANNGC01. The sequence goes on along the minus strand of DATHKK010000528.1, from coordinate 2,223 downwards.
AGCGCGGCCAAGGCGCATCTTCAAAGACTGGGCCTGAAATTTCTCACGGCGAACTTTCGTTCAAAGCGCGGCGAAATCGATCTGGTGTTTCGCGACAAGGACTGTCTGGTGTTCGTCGAAGTAAAAACCCGCTCATCCGAAGATTGGGTTCGCCCGGCTGCCGCGGTGAACTCGCGCAAACGCCGCCTCCTTTCCCAGTGCGGATTGGATTATCTGAAACTCTTGAAGCAGCCGCAGGTGAAGATTCGGTTCGACATCGTTGAGGTGCTGCTGGCGGACGGCGCAGTTCATGAAGTGCGTCACTTGCCCAACACGTTTCACCTCTCCGCGCCATATCGCTACGGCTGAGCGGGCTACACGATGAACGCCACGGAAATGAGCGCGACGTAGCCCGCCGCGAATAAATCATCCACCGTCACGCCCCAGCCGCCGGGCAAACGTTGAATCTGCCGCACCGGCCAAGGCTTCCAAATATCGAACAGGCGAAAGAGTGCCACGAGTCCAAGCGTGAGCCAGAGTTGCTTTCCCTCGAAGAAATACGATTCAGCGGGCAGTGCACCGCGATGCAGCCGTTCCGCGACGATCCACGGCAGGAAACAAAATGGGATGGCGATGATTTCATCGAGCACGACGGACCCGGGATCTTTCTTGCCCATGATTTTTTCCGCGTCGTCGCACAGCCAAATGGAGAAGGCGATGCCTTCGATAGCGCCTGCCAGATAAGCCCAGAAATTTCCCGTCGCGACCAGCATGGCGAACCACGCCAGCCCGAGGAACGAACCGAATGTTCCCGGCGCGAATGGGACTTTGCCAATGCCGAATCCTTGGGCAACGAACAGACGGATGCTAAATGACTTTGGTCGGACGCGATTGGCTCGCATGGCATCGCGCAGTTCAGAAATATCCCTGTCTGCCGCTTTGCGGAATTGACTAAGGCCTTCCATCAAACCTTTGGCGAGCGGCGGCAAATACTTTGCGCCGAACAGGACGAGAATTACCGCCAGAACCAGAATCCATTCCCAACCGCCGAAGAATCCCCCGAGGAACATAGCGCGAGAAAAATCACCGCTCGTCCAAGTACACCAGGCGATTGCGCCAAAGATATATCGCACCGGAAAAAATCGTGAGCGCCACAGCGAACCACTTGGTGATCGAAGCGAACCACGTCACCCACGGCTTATCGTAAATCTCAAAGGCGAACAGTTTTCCGAACACACCCCATTGCTGATACGAAATCATCACGAGAATGGAGATGATGGTCGTAATTTGGGAAATGGTCTTGTGCTTTCCGAGACTTTCAGCGGCGAGGACCTGGTTCTTCGAAGCGGCCAGCAACCGCAAACCAGTGATGGCCAGTTCTCGGCCCACGATGACGACTACCATCCACGCCTCCACAAGACGAAACTCCACGAACGCGATGAACGCGGAACAGACCAGGATTTTGTCGGCGAGCGGGTCCATCAGGATGCCGAAATTCGTGATGAGCTTTCGCCGCCGCGCGATTTCGCCATCGAGGAAATCAGTCATACCGCCGAGGCAAAAGAATACCAGCGCGAACGTTTCATTGTAGGGAATGCTCTCGGAAAAAAATGCGACGAGGAACGCGGCTGTGAAGCCGAAGCGCGAGACAGTCAGTTTGTTCGGCAGGTTCATCCGGCAAAATTCGATAGAATTGATTTAAGCACACGCATGTTCACGCGCCGCCATTGTCTGCGTTTTGTGCGGTCTGTCAAAAGACTACGCGGGCTTCGCAATGAGATCGTAATCGGTGTGGCCGACAATGCGCACGCGCGCGAACTCGCCCACGGGCAGCTTGCCGCGGATGTAAACGCGCCCATCGATGTCCGGCGCGTCGGCCTCGCCACGGGCGACGAGGTACTGCCCCTTGAGCTGCACGACCGTGGAATCTGTTCCGCGAATCAGCCCGTGTTCCCATGAACTGATCCTGGCCTTCTGGAGTTCCCGCGCGCTGGCGGCGCCTTCCACGAGCACGCGCAGGGTTCGGCCCACGAACGACTCCGCGACGGCCTGGGCGACTTTCTGTTGTTCGAGCATCGCGCGTTCGCGGCGGCGCTGTTTCAATTTGTCGGAGAGTTGTTGTTCCATTTTCGCGGCGCGCGTTCCGTCTTCCTTCGAGTACATGAACACGCCGAGCCGCTCAAACTTCGTGTCGCGAATGAAGTCGAGCAGTGTATCGAAATACTCCTCTGTCTCGCCCGGGAA
>DATHKK010000527.1:0-3114 GCA_035489355.1 Candidatus Limnocylindria bacterium | reverse complement strand
TTTGGAACGTGGCGTCGAATGGAGTGATAACGACCAACGCTGTCACTCGAACGCTGCTGCCTCTCGGAACCAATGCACCCCACGAGTTCTTCCGCATCATTCCTTTGGCTCCTTAGACTTCCAGTGGGCTTGGGTCCACGCCGACAACGTCCCGCTCCGGCTTGCCCCTGAACGGGTTCGCGTCCTGACGTTGAACGTCTGCGAACAGTTTGTTCAATGACAAGCAGTGGAACGAAACAGCAAGAGTGCTTGAAGCGCGTCGATGCCATTGTGCTAGCGTCACTGGACGCAAATAGATGCAAAATAGTTTTCGGCCCGGCCAGCGTTGGATCAGCGAGAGCGAACCTGAACTCGGTTTGGGTTCGGTACTGCGCGTCACGACTCGCACGGTCACGATCGTGTTTGGCGCGAGCGGCGAGACGCGTGAGTACGCCCGTGACAACGCTCCGCTGCGGCGCGTGCGCTTTCGTGCGGGCGACGCCATCAAAAGCGACGACGGCACGCCGCTGGTGGTGCAAACGGTTGTCGAACATGACGGACTGCTTTTCTACGGCACCGATGGAAAAGAGCTTTGCGAAAGCGGGTTGAGCGCCCTGATCAGTTTCAACAAACCGGAGGAACGGTTGCTCGCGGGACAGATCGATTCTCCGGAACTGTTTGACCTACGGCTCACCGCGCTGAATCAGCAGCATCGGCGTCGGAAATCGAAAGTGCGCGGTTTTGTCGGTGGCCGAATCGATCTCATTCCGCATCAGCTTTACATTGCGTCGGAAGTCGCTGGACGCCTCGTGCCGCGTGTCCTGCTCGCCGATGAGGTCGGATTGGGCAAGACTATCGAGGCCTGCCTGATTCTTCATCAGCTCATCCTGACCGGTCGTGCGCAACGCGTACTGATCCTGGTGCCGGAGTCGCTCGTGCATCAGTGGTTCGTGGAATTGCTGCGCCGTTTCAATCTCTGGTTTCACATCTTTGACGAGGAGAGGTGTGACGCAATCGAGACGGGCTCTACCGAGGCCAATCCATTTCTGGACGATCAACTGGTGCTCTCCAGCATTGGTTTTTTTGTCGGGAACGAACACCGGTTGCAGCAGGCGCTCGCTGCCGGGTGGGACATGCTGGTCGTGGATGAAGCACATCACCTCGGCTGGTCCCCTGAAGGGGCCAGTCGCGAGTATGAAGTGGTCGAAGCCCTTGGGCGCCAGACGCCGGGACTGTTGCTCCTCACCGCTACGCCTGAGCAACTCGGTATGACCAGCCATTTCGCCCGCTTGCGGTTGCTGGACCCGGATCGTTTCTACGACCGAGAGGAATTCATCGAAGAGGCGGAGCACTACCGGGATGTTGCTCGGCTTGCGGAAAAACTTCTCGTGGGTAGCGAATTCAGCATTGGTGATGTGGAAATGCTTGCGCGCATTTTGGCTGAAAACAAAGAAAGCGTGGCGCTCAAACTGGCAAAAACCGCGCAAGGTGATTCTAGCGTGCGGGATGAGCTGATGGGCGCGCTGCTCGATCGGCACGGCACGGGGCGTGTGATGTTCCGCAACACGCGCACAACGATCGCCGGCTTCCCAAAACGTGTGGCGCGCATGCACCGGCTCATTGCAGAGGCGCGCGATGAAGAACGATTCGATGCTTTGGCAGAAGAGTTCTCCGCCGACACGACCGTGGAAGCCGCCGCGACATTTCAACCCGACTTCTCCAGTGATCCACGCATCGATTGGCTGGCCGATCTATTGCGAAGTTTGGGTGAGGAAAAGGTGCTGCTGATCTGCCGCACGCAGATCAAGGTCGCGGCCATCGATACGGCGTTGCGCCAGCGCCTCAATGTGAAGATGGCGGTTTTTCACGAAGGGCTTTCCCTGGTGCAACGCGACCGAAATGCCGCGTGGTTTGCCGATGAGCACGGAGCACGGCTGCTTATCTGCTCGGAGATTGGCAGCGAAGGCCGCAACTTTCAGTTCGCGCATCATCTCGTGCTCTTCGATCTGCCGCTCGATCCGGAATTGCTCGAACAACGGATTGGCCGCCTCGATCGCATTGGGCAGAAAGCCGAGATTCAAGTCCATGTGCCATTCGTGGCCGGCAGTTCGCAGGAAGTGCTGGCGCGCTGGTATCAGGAGAGCCTCGATTCGTTTGAAAAGAACCAGCACGGCGCGCGTGAATTGCGGGAGCAATTCGGCGCGCGCATCCGCGATCTGGCGCAAGACTTTCACGAAACCGAAGAAATCTCGCGAGTTGAACTGGATCGGCTGATCGAAGAAACGAAAGCGGCGCGAAAGGATCTCACAACTCGTCTGGAGCAGGGGCGTGATAGATTGCTGGAGTTGAACTCTTTCCGCCCGGACGTCGCCAGCGCAGTGGTGGATGAAATTCGCCGCCAGGATCAAGACGCGTCTCTCGACGAGTTCATGATTTCGGTCCTCGATCATCACTCCATCCATGTGGAAGAGCTGGGGCCGCGTACCTATCGGGTCGGCTCCGCGGGCGTGTTCGCCGATGTTTTTCCCGGTTTGCCCGCCGAGGGTTTCAGCGTGACGTGCGATCGCCCACGTGCGTTGTCGCGGGAAGAGATTCAGTTTTTGACGTGGGACCATCCGCTGGTCACTGGCGCGCTGGATTTGTGGCTCGGCTCGGAGAAAGGCAACAGCAGTTTCGCACACTGGATCGATCCCAAGATCGCCGGCCTGTACCTCGAAGCGGTCTATCTGCTCGAGTGCATCGCGCCACCGCACTTGCACGTGGATCGATTTCTTCCGCCTACGCCCGTGCGCGTGTTGGTGGATCATAAAGGTGCGGACGTGGGGAACGCCGTTGCGCCCGAGGTGCTCGCTCGTCAGGTGAAGAAAGGCGATCCGTACGCACTGTTGGATCGGACGGAAATGCGCGAGAAATTGCTGCCCGCCATGTTGGAGAAAGCGCGGGTGTTCGCCGAAGCGCAGGTTCCCCGAATGGTGGCCCACGCGCGCAGCGAAATGAACGCCCAACTCGCGCGCGAAATCGCGCGGCTCCACGAACTGCAAAAAGTGAATCGCAGTGTGCGCGCGGAGGAAATTGAATTGCTCGAGCAACAACAAAGCGCGTTGAATCAACTCCTGAAGGAAGCCCGTCTGCGCC
>DATHKK010000526.1:0-2218 GCA_035489355.1 Candidatus Limnocylindria bacterium | reverse complement strand
TTGGGTGGCCGCCGCGTCACGCTCGGCGAACCGAAGCATAATGGCCCCAACCTCAGCTTCCGATTTCCCGCCGACGGCACGACGCCTTTCTCTTTGCTCCGCGCCACGAACGTTCCACCGGAGGCCTGGGAAATTGTTCAGGAAGGAAGCGCTGCCGCCAGCGTAGGTTTCGCCACAGTCTCCGTCTCCAATGTCAGCGGAGGCCTGGCCTTCTACCGCGTCGCGCCGTTTGCCAGTGGCGGGCCCAATCCGATCCTCTTCAATCCCACGCGTGAGTCGGGCGAATTTCGTTTCGAATTTTGCGCGCCGACCAATGGCACTTACTCCGTGGAGCGCAGTCCAGCGATTGATTACCCGCTCACCTGGCAACCGATTCGCAACTACAGCGTCTCCAGGAAAGCCATGGTCAAAGTGGTCGACACCAGCGCCACGGCTCCAGCCAACTATTACCGGGTGAGCCTCGCCGACTGAACGCGTGCCAGCGCGGGACACAGCAATCCCGTTCAGTCGAAGCGCAAACTGGCCGCGCGCATCTGCTCCAACTTGCGCGTCCATTTGTGGCCCAGCCAATTCGGGATGAAACCGAACACGCCAAACGAGCAGTCGATGAAACGCCAGAAGACCGGGATGTCGCGGACCTCGCCGGCGATGAGTGCGAACGGCAGCACCAGCACGCACGCGATCATGCCAAAGGTGAACAGCCACGAATTCCGCAGCGGATGCTGCAGGACGCCCACGAAAGCGATCGCGATAACGATGTGCCCAAACGCCAGCCAATCCGTGCCGTAGCCGATGAACGGATACTTCGCGTAAGTATCATGCAACCCGTCGCGCACGATCAAAATCCAACGCACCAGATCAGACTTCGCTTCCGCGGGCGTTAGATCTCCCGCGTGAAATAAGAGCGCGAGCAGATCGAGTTCGTGTTGCAGCGGGAGAGCCGTGACGCCGCTGAGCACCAGGCCAATGACGATCACCCACGCGCAGGTGAGAACGCGGCGGCGCAGGGTTTGTTCACGGAGACTCACGTCGCTTCGACACTGAAAGGCGACATCGGTTCAGTGATGCTGGACGAATCTGCTTCCTGTCACGCGTGGAAAGCAAATCATCCGTATGCGGACAAAACCCTTGTCGGCCCGCCGCCGGCCCGGCAAACATTCGCGCCATGAACTCCGCCGGGCAAAAACCGTTCACGCTCACGCAATGGCTTATTCTGATCGTCGCGGCGATTGGATTTCTTTTCGACACGTATGAGTTGCTGATGACGCCGCTCGTCGGTGTGCCCGCGATCGCCGAATTGCTCAAGCTCCCGCCCAATCATCCCACCGTCACCGAATGGATGGGGCGCATGTTGTGGATGACCGCGCTGTGCGGCGGCGTGTTCGGCCTGCTCGGCGGCTGGCTCATCGATCGGTTCGGGCGCAAGCGTATCATGGCCGCGAGCATTTTTGTTTACGCGCTCTCGCCGTTTGCCGCCGCGTTTTCGACCACGCTGCCGACGTTTGTTTTCTTCCGCTGCACCACCTTCATCGGCGTGTGCGTGGAATTCGTTGCGGCCATCACCTGGCTGGCGGAACTGTTTCCCGACAAACGGCGGAAGGAAAGAGTGCTCGGCTGGACCCAGGCCTTTGCTTCGCTCGGCGGCATTCTTGTGACGGCCGTGGCGGCGTGGATCAATCAGAACGGCGGCCTGCTCCCGGCGTTGCCCTTGCCGGAAATGTTCAATCAGCACGCACCGTGGCGATACATCCTCATGACGGGTTTGCTGCCGGCGATCCCGATTGCGTTGATGCTGCCCTTTGTCCCCGAGTCGCAGGCCTGGCGGGAGCGGCGATCGGCCGGGACGTTGAAACGTCCCAGCTTCGGCGAACTCTTCGCGCCGCAATTGCGCCGCACGACGCTCGTGACCGCGGCGTTGTCGGCTTGCGCTTACGCCGCAGCGTTCGGGGCGCTGCAGATCACGACGCGCAGTGTGGTTCCAGGGTTGAAGGAATTATCGACGGAACAAAAAGAACTGGCGCCACTGCGCGCGGAAGCGTCGCTACTGAACACGAATCTGAATGCGGTCATGCCGGCATTCACGAAAGCGCTCACCGAAGTCCCGGGACTCGATGAGGTTGTGGGGAAGCGCGCGAAGAACCGCGTGGCTTTTCGCGCCGCTAATAAAGCTGGGGACAGTAATGTGGTGGCCAATCTCGCCGGTGAATTCAAACAACTC
>DATHKK010000525.1:0-3848 GCA_035489355.1 Candidatus Limnocylindria bacterium | reverse complement strand
ATGTGGACCGCGCCCGGAACGACCAGCACGTTCTGCACGCCGAGATCGTGGGCCGCTTGCGTAATCTTGCCGGCGAGTTCGATGCCACGCGCGCGCTTCTCGAGATCGTTGCTCGTCAATGGATATGGCCAAAACAGGAAGGAGCAGAGGCCGCTGATTTGAATCCCGATCTTGTCCGCAAGCTTGCGGATGTTTTCGTATTCCTTCGTGCCGGACTTCGGCGAGAGATCATTGTCCAAGTCGTAATTCAACTCGATGCCGTTGAAACCCGCGTCCTTGGCGAGACGAAGGCACTCTTCGAGATTCATTCGTTGCGGATAAGGAAAGGCCCAAAGGTTGATCGACTTCTTCATGTCATGGCGTTTCGGCGAGGAACGGCGATCGTCTGGCCTGGGTTGCTCGGCGGCGTGGATCGCTTTCGGAGACAGAGCAGCCGCCGCGGCAAGCACCACGGCGCGCTTCAAAGCATCACGGCGGCTAAGCAACGATTCCGCAGCGGCGTGCGGACGCGGAAACAAACCTGTGTGGGAATTCATACGCTGTTGATCGCAAGAATGGCCGAGAGATTCAATGCGTCTTTCTCCGCGTGCAGATAAGCTCAACGTACGTTGAGCTTATCTGCACGCGGCGTTTGGACGGTTGGCGCCCGCTTCTTGAACGGGCCGGTTAGGGCGCGATGGCCACGCGATAGAATTTCGAACCCGTTCCACCGGAGGTATCGCTCGCCACGGTATTCGCGCCCGCCGCAGTCACCGGCGCGCCGACGGCCTGCCACGCGCCTGTCTCGGCGAGCGCACGGCTGTAGAGCTGGTAGCGTTTGCCGCTCACGCTGCGGAAGGTCACGTTTGCGCCGTTCACCGTGTGTTGCACCAGATCGATTTTCATCAGCGAGGTGGCGTTCGTGGGATTCGTGCCCGCGAGATATTCGGATGAATTCGGGAAACCATCGCCGTCGGGATCAGCGGTGGAAGCGGCGTTCGCTACGGTGAACAATGGAAAGTATTTGCGCTGAAACGTGTCGTCGAAACTGTCGAAGTTGTAATCGGGCGCGACCGGCGCGATTTCGATAAACCCATTCGCGTAAGCGCGGTTCGTCCCTTGTTGCACGATGAAGGTGCGCGGCCCGGGCGCGGCGTTGCTCGCCACGCTCAGCACCACGGACATGAAGTTCAATCCCGTCCCGCTCAGGTTCGCATTAAAGGTCGTGGCTCCCACGGACACGCCGGTGCCCGCTACGGAAAGGGTCGCGCCTGAAGTCGGCAATGTGGCTGAAACGACGCCGACGGTGAAATTGCTCTGTCCTTGCCACATCGTGATCGGTGTTCCGCTCCAGCGATAGGAGTTGGGGTTGGCGGTAGGGCTGCGGATGTCCGTGATGCGAAACGGCGCCGTCCCGCTCAGCACCGTCAGGTTCAAGGTGTTGGTGCCCGCCGGAACGTTCACGGCGATGTTGGCCGTGGGAAGAAAGCTCGTGTCGGCTGCGTTGTACGCGGAGGAAATTTCCGAGCCGCGCACGAGAAAATCTCCGCTGTTCGGATCGAGCGGGCAGACGCGCACCTGATAGCTTTCCGGTTGAACCGCGAGCAATCGATACACGCCGCTGCTGTCGGTCACGGTGCCGGCCACGAGATTTCCATTCGTGTCTTCGAGGAACACGGCGGCGCCAAAAATCGTGGAACCATTTCTCGTCACAGAACCGGTCAACGCGCCGAGATTTTTGAGCTGGTTGGTCTGGGCGTAAATCAAACGCGCGCCCGAGACGTCGTCGTCGGCCAGCCCCACTTGCCCCTGAATTCCTTCACCGCCCACCCAGAGCATCGAGGCTGCGCCGACGGGGGAATGGTGCAGCCCGATGTAATGGCCAATCTCGTGCAGCAGAACGCCCTCGGCAAAAAAGTGAGTCGTGCTATTGGAAGAAAAATCCGTGTACCAGTCATTCTCCGCGCCGTTCAACACGATGTCCGCCTGGAGAAAAACACCGCTCATGGAAAAGGACGAATAGGTGACGCCGAGCGTGCCGCTGATATTGAGGTTGTTGCCGACCAGCGTGCTCGTGGCCCAATACACCACGTTGCTGTTGTCGGTTGTGTTCACATCAGCCGCATTCATCAGCCCTGCTTCCTCGAATTTCAGGACCGTGCCGGAGATGGCCTGCCACTGGGCAAAGCTGGCGCGAATGGCATTCAACTCCGCGGCCGTGTTCCCGGCCGAATACCCATTGGCGCCGAGATAATATCGGATCGCACGCGTGTTTCGATTCACCACGTTCGTGTGGACCGACATCGGCAAGTTCACCAGTTCCCAGCGCTGCTGATTGCCGCCCGTCGTCATCGGGACAAAAGCCGGCGCGGTCGAAACAGCGGCCAGCCACACGATCAAAACCAGTTTCAAGTATTTCATTTCGCTTCGGCGCGCACGCGCTGTTTCAATTCCGCCACCGTCAACGGCCTGGCCGCACTTCGTTGCAGACCGGCCGCCGTCTCACGCGCCTGGCCATGGAATCCGTTGCTCGCAGTTTTTTCGTTGGAACCGTTCTCTTCGAGAATCTTGAACTTCCCTTGTGAGACTCCGATCACGACGCCTTCGCCACGCGGGTTCAGGACCAGAAAGACAACGACCTCTTCGCCGATCTCGAATTCCTCCTGGCCGGAAACCGTCGTGACTTCCTCGCCCAGCACACCGCCCGCTTGCACCATTACGAAGCCCGGCGGCACCTGGCCTTTCCACACGTCGGCCACGTTTAAAACGATCTTCGTGTAGATGCGGCCGCGATCATCGCGCTGGCAGCTCTTGCTGGTCACGGTGCCTTGCAGCACGATCTCCGACGTGCGCGTGAGGCGCTCGATGCTCAACGGGATCGTTTGATTCGCCAGCCCCGCGCAAGCGAACGCGAGGCAAAGAAACAAAACGGGCGTCCGCCGACGAAACAGTTCTCTCATAAACATTTTTCCAGGTTGGGAAATTTTTGAAGGCGAAGGATAGCCAGGTCGTCGCGGAACGTGAAATGACTTTCACGTGATTTCGAAAACAAATTGGCACGGCCACGAACCGAAAGGTCCCGGCACAGATCCGTCGCATCGTGGTTTCATCGGCAGCGGGAAGGCACGAGTAAACACGATTTCGTTCCAAGGAGCGCACATCTCACTTTTGTGCGGGCGATATTAGTCAGCCGACGCAAGGTGGGGCGCAGTGACCGTTGCATTTGACGGCATGGCGAGTTCCGCCTGGCCGCGCGCGACATTGCGCGGCAACGGATTGGCGCCCAGCGTGCCGCGCAGTTCCTGGAGGTAATCGTCCGCTTGCGCGCGCTTCAACTCGTGGCGCGCCTGATGCAACCGCTCTTCGATGCCCAGGCGGGCCGCTTCATCTGCGTAGTACGGTTTGGTGATGAACTTCGTCAGGTAGGCGATGTGCCGCTGCCATAACTTCGCGTCCACACTTTGCTTGGCGCGCAGACGATCGGCGTACCAGTCGCTTGTCAGCATGCTTTCCCGCGTGAAGAGGCCGCGAATTTTCGCATGCGCGAGATCACGTCCTTCGAATTGTCCTTGCGTCATGATTTGCAACAGCGCCTTCAGCGGCGGACACGCCAGATCGATGCTGCCGTCGTTGAAGTAATGCTGCGCGACGCTGCGTTGTGTGCTCACGATGTTGTCTATGCCGTCGGCGAACAGAGCGAGGTCTTGCGTCTCCGGTTTCAACATCGCGTCGGTGAAAACACGGTCGGGATGATTGAACATGCGCCCGAAAAACGTCCGCACGAAACGGGCCGTGATGCGGTAGCCCAGCCGGCTGGCCAGCACGCGCGTGCCATTATGATCGAAGTCTTTGCACTTCTCCAGGTAGTT
>DATHKK010000524.1:0-3199 GCA_035489355.1 Candidatus Limnocylindria bacterium | reverse complement strand
CACGAGTTCGGGATTTTTGGCGGGCCGGCGGGGAGCCACGTGCTGACGCTGCTCCGGGCTTTGAAGGCGCCGGTCGTGACGACGTTTCACACAATGCTGCGCCAGCCCAATGCCGATCAGCGGCGCGTCATGCAGGAGTTGGTCGCGCGTTCGACGCGGCTGATCGTCATGGCCCAGCGCGGGCGGGAAATCCTGGAGGAGGTTTATCACGCGCCGCCGGAAAAGATCGATGTCATCCCGCACGGAATTCCCGATGTGCCGTTCGTGGACCCGAGTTTTTACAAGGACGAGTTCGACGTGGAGGGGAAGCTGGTTCTGCTCACGTTCGGTTTGCTCTCGCCGAACAAGGGCATCGAGCACGTGTTGAATGCGCTGCCTGAAATTCTTGCGGCCTTTCCCAACACGGTTTACATCGTGCTCGGCGCGACGCATCCCAATCTCGTGCGCGAACAGGGCGAGGCTTATCGCTTCAGCCTCGAACGACTGGCGAAGAAAAACAAAGTCGAGAAGAACGTCATTTTCTACAATCGCTTCGTCGAGATCGAGGAGTTGAAGAAGTTCATCGGCGCGGCGGATATTTACGTGACGCCTTATTTGAACGAAGCGCAAATCACGTCCGGCACGCTGGCCTACGTGTTCGGCGCGGGCAAAGCCGTCATCTCGACGCCATATTGGCACGCGCAGGAACTGCTGGCGGAGGACCGCGGCGTGCTGGTGCCGTTTGGCGACTCGAAGGCGATCGCGCGCGAAGTGATGGGGTTGCTGGGCGATGAACTGCGGCGGAATGTAATTCGCAAGAACGCCTATAAGCTGGGGCGCGACATGATCTGGTCCAACGTGGCCCGGCTTTACATGCAGGCGTTCGAACGGGCGCGGCTGGAAAAGGCGACGATGTCTCGAAAATCCTTCGCCATCAAAACGCTCGACCAGCAGCCGCGCTTGTTGCCGGAGTTGAAGCTGGATCACTTGTTTCGCATGACGGATTCGACCGGAATTTTTCAGCACGCCATTTTCACCGTGCCGGATTTTTCTCATGGCTACTGCACCGATGACAATGCGCGCGCGCTGATTTTCTCCGTGATGCTTGAGGAGTTGGGCGAAGAGCCGGAACGCGTTCGCGCGCTGGCCACGACGTATGCGGCGTTTCTGAATTATGCGTTTAACCGGAACACGAAGCGCTTCCGAAACTTCATGAGCTTCGACCGCAAATGGCTGGAGGAGGACGGTTCGGAAGATTCACACGGCCGGGCCTTGTGGGCGCTGGGTTATTGCGCGGGCCGGACCGGCCGACGGAGCTTTCAAGCGCTCGCCGGACAGCTCTTCACGGAGGCGCTTCCGGCCGCCGACGAATTCACTTCACCGCGCGCCTGGGCGCTGACCCTGCTGGGCCTGGATGAATATCTGCGGCGTTTGAGTGGCGACTGCGTCGCGACGCAGGCGCGGGAAAATCTCACGGGCCGGTTGATGGATTTGTTCCAGAAGTGCGCCGCGGACGACTGGCGCTGGTGCGAGGAATTTCTTTCCTACGACAACGCCAAGCTGGCTCACGCCTTGATCCGCACGGGCGCGGCGACGGGCAACAAGGCCGTGATCGATATGGCGCTGGAGGCACTGCGCTGGCTGACGGAATTGCACATTTCCGAAACCGGCTATTTTCGCCCGATTGGCAGCAATGGATTTTATCAGCGTGGAGAGCAGCGCGCGTATTTCGACCAGCAGCCCGTCGAAGCGCACGCAATGGTGTCCGGCTGTCTGGAAGCCTACCGGCTCACGGGCGAGATGTATTGGCACGACATGGCGAACCGCGCGTTCGACTGGTTTCTGGGCTGGAACGATCTGGGCCTGGAATTGTATTCGCCCGGTTCGGGGGGGTGCTACGACGGGTTGCACGTCGATCGCGTGAATCAAAACCAAGGCGCGGAATCGTTGCTGGCGTTCTTGCTCTCCCTGTCGGAAATGAAATTGATCCAGGGCGCAGTGGCGGTTCCAACTCCGGCTTCATTGTCCGCGCCACCGGCGAACGCAGTGGAAAGCGAAACGAGCGAGCCGCGGAGCGTGGCTGGCGTTGCGCGATGATGGCAGTTGAGGCGCGCGTCCGCGCTTCGTTGACTTGACGAAGTAATGCTCATGAAACCAATCGATCCAAACCGCGTCGGCTCCAAGGTCGTTAACGTGAAACGCGCCGGAGTCACGCTGAATCCCGACCGCACGCGCGTGTTGATCCGGCCTTTCCGACTCACCACCGAACAGCGGGCGATCAATCTATGCGCCCGGATCATGTCGATGGCTGAAAGCGAGGTGCATAACTTGATCGAGGAGGTGCTCACCGAATTTGGAGAACGGCATCAGCAGATTCGCGATATCCTCAACGCGCGATTCGACAAGGTTCGGCACTATTTGCTGACCAACCAAAAGATTTCGGACGACCGAAAGCAATTGATCGGCGCTTACTTCACGCACGAGTACGCGCTGGAGTCCGCGGCCCTGTTCAACCCCTCCATCGTGCCGCACCCGGATCAATCCGACCTGCCGGAAGGCTCGCTGCGTTTCATTTTGAGTTTGCGCGCGACGGGCGAAGGGCACATCTCGTCGATCACTTTCCGCACGGGCGTCGTCGATGCGCAGAACAAGATCATCATCAATTCGCCGACGCGCTTCCTGGCCGAGCCAAAACAAATCCCGAGCAGTTCCTACGCGAAGGAATTGTTCGAACGGAAGCTGTATGAGCTTCGGCTCACCGGCTCGTTCAGCCGCCGCGTGCTCGCGCAATTGAGCGACGCGTTCACCCTCGGCGAACTGCGCAAGACCATCGCGGCCGCGCTGAAACAAGTCCGCGCGAATGAGCCGGAGAACGAAACGATCGCCCAAGGTATTTTGCTGCTGGCGGAATCGAATTACGAAGTGGCCTTTCCCGCGGAAAGCCGCGTGTCCGAGCGCGTGATGTTTCCCGCTTCGCCCACGCAGACGAATGGGATCGAGGACGCGCGCTTCGTGCTCTTCAAAAACGACGACGGCTCGACGGTTTATTACGCGACCTACACGGCTTACGACGGCAAGGTGATTCTGCCGCAGTTGCTCGAGACGCCGGACTTCATCAATTTCAAATTCAACACGCTCAACGGCCCCGCTGTGCAGAACAAAGGCATGGCGCTCTTCCCGCGCAAGATCAACGGCTCCTACGCGATGATTTCGCGGCAGG
>DATHKK010000523.1:0-4678 GCA_035489355.1 Candidatus Limnocylindria bacterium | reverse complement strand
ACGTGAATGCGCTCTGCCTGTTACTGCTTTTGCTCGCCCTGGCGCCGTTGATTTTGTTTGGTGTATGGCGTGTTCTTAAGACAGGGCGTCTTAATTATCCAAACTGTGACTCGTACGCGGACACTGAACCCCAACTGGGTTCTATCTCTCAGCCCAGCCTTGCAACGAAGGAGCTACGCTGGGTAGCCGAGTTGATGCGGTTCAACCCTGAAAGGGTTGCAGCACGCGCCAACTCACGTCGCGCACGCAAATTGATTCAATCCCTTCAGGGTTGTTTCTTCTTCACATCGTCGCGTCCCGGGGTAGCTTGTTCCTCGCAACCTTGGGCCGAGCGATGGAATCCCTTCAGGATTCTTTTTTCGGGTGCGTTGCTGTTCCTGATGGTCGGGTGCGGGAAGCAGGTGAGAGAGCATTCGAATCACAGTCCCCTCCACAGTTCCATCTTCTCCCATGTCGAAATCATCGGCTCGCGCGGGACCGGCCCCGGCGAGTTCAACAAGCCGCGTTCGCTCACGCTCGACACGAACGACAATCTCTTCGTCGTGGACATGACGGGGCGCGTGCAGAAATTTTCGCCCGATGGAAAATTTCTTCTGTCATGGCAAATGCCGCAGACCGATCTCGGCAAACCCAAAGGCATGTGCCGCGATCGCCAGGGCAATATCCTTGTGTTGGAGCCGCACTATCAGCGCGTCAATCATTTCACGCCGGACGGCAAACTCGTGACGCAATGGGGTGTGCAAGGCACGAACGCCGGCGAACTCACGTTGCCCCGCGCCGTCGCCGTGGATACAAAGAACAACGTGATCGTCAGCGAATACACGATCGTGGATCGCGTGCAGAAATTTTCTGCCAATGGCCAGCGATGCCTCACGACGTGGGGCACGCCCGGACTCGCGAACGGCGAGTTCAATCGCGCGGAGGGAGTGTGCGTGGATACCTCGGACCGAATTTACGTGGCGGATTCCTGCAATCACCGCATCCAGATTTTTTCGCCCGATGGAAAATTTCTCCGCGCCTACGGCCAAGCGGGTGAGAGCGCCGGCGAGATGAGTTACCCGTACGACATCGCCGTGGACGAGCAGGCGCGGCAATACGTCTGCGAATTCGGCAACAGCCGCATTCAGGTGTTCGACGCGCATGATCATCCGCTGGAAATCATCGGCCACGCCGGCGGAGCGGCCGGCGAGTTTGCGAATCCGTGGAGCATCGCACTCGACTCGAAGGGAAATCTTTACGTCGCGGATTCGCAGAATCATCGCGTGCAAAAACTCATTCGGAAAAAGAATGTGTAACCACCAAGACACCAAGAACACAAAGGCGAGGATTCTGATTTTCTTTGTGCCTTGGTGTCTTGGTGGTTCCAATTCTGGCTCATGAACTTCCAATTCACCCATCCTGCCTACCTGCTCGCGCTCCTTCCCGCGCTGGCCTGGGTGCTTTGGCTGTTCTGGAAAACCGACGTGCAAATCGGCACGTTCCGGCGCTGGGTCGCTCTGGTTCTTCGCGTCGTGATTGTTTCCGCTCTCGTGCTCGCCATCGCTGGCCTTCAGTGGAAGCAACCGCTGGAAGGCGTGAACGTGATGTTTGTCCTCGACCGTTCGGACAGCATTCCTTCGCCGCAGCAGGAAGCCGCTTTCAAATACGCGCAACGCATCGCCGGCGAGAAGAAAAAGGAAGATCGCCTTGGCTATCTTGTCTTCGGCAGCGACGCCGCGCTCGAAACCACCGTCAACAGCACGGTCGATCCCAAGAAGGAAAAAATCTTTGCCGTCGTCGGTTCCGATCGCACCGACATCGCGGGCGCGATTCGGCTCGGCACGGCCGCGTTTCCCGAGACGGGCCAGAAGCGTCTCGTGCTGCTTTCGGACGGAAATGAAAACATGGGCGATGCGCTGAATGCAGTCCTTTCCGCCAAACCTCTCGGCGTGAGTATTGATGTGGTTCCTCTCGGTGTGGCGCGCGGCAACGATGTTTCTCTTCAGCGCATGGGCCTTCCCTCACGTGTGAAAAAGGGACAGACCATTGAAGCGAAAATCTTTGTTCAATCCGATCGCAAGCAGAAGGGCCGGCTACGCCTCTATCGCGACGAACAGTTTTTAGGCGAACAGGAAGTTGATCTTGAGCCGGGCAAGAACCTGTTCACGTTCCCGCAAACGCTGAATGACCCGAAGTTCTACACCTACTCCGTTCAAGTCGATGTCCAGGGCGACAACATTCCGCAGAATAATCGAGCGACCGCGTTCGTAAACGTGCGCGGCGATCCGCGCATCCTCCTCGTCACCGCGGATGCACAGCAGGACGCGACATTGGCTGCGGCGTTGCGCTCGGCGAACATCGAGTTGCAGGTCATTGGCGTGGACAAGTTTCCCGAATCACTCGCGCAGCTTCAGAGCTACGACTCGATTTTCATCAGTAACATCGCGGCGGGTGATCTTGGCGATCGGCTGATGAAGCTGCTCGAAAGTGCCGTGCGCGATTTTGGCGTCGGACTTGTGTGCGTTGGCGGCGATCAGACTTACATGGCCGGCGCGTATAAAGGCACGCCGCTCGAAGCCACGCTGCCGGTGAACATGGAACTCGATTCCAAGAAAGTGCTGCCGCCCGGCGCCGTCGTGCTCGTGATGCACGGGATGGAATTCGGCAACGGCAACCAGGTCGCGCGCGATTGTGCGCAAGGCGTTCTCGCCGCGCTCGGACCGCAGGACGAACTGGGCGTCGTGATGTGGGATGGCACGGAGCGCTGGGTGTTCGAGTTGCAGAAAGTCGGCAACAAAAAGGAAGCGAGCCGTGCCGTGGCCGGAATGAACCAGGGCGATCTGCCTAGCTTCGAAGGGGTGATGAGCAAAGGCTACAACGCGCTCAAGAAATCCACGGCGAGTCTGAAGCACATGATCGTTTTCAGCGACGGTGATCCGGGCGCGCCTTCGCAGCAGTTAATGAGCGATATGGTCGCGGCCAAGATCACCGTGAGCTCTGTTTTGATCTCCGGTCACGCGGGGCCGCAGACGATGCAGTTCATCGCTGACCAGGGCCGTGGCCGTTTCCACAACGTCATTTCTCCCAACGATCTACCGCAGATTTTCATCAAAGAGACGATGGTCATCCTCAAGTCGGCGATTTACGAAGAGCCGTTTCGTCCGAAGCTCGTGGCGGCGAGTGAACTCGTGCGTGGCATCGGCGCGGGCGAATACCCGACGTTGCACGGCTACGTGAGCACGCAACCGAAGGCGCGCGCGGAAGTCCCGTTGCTGAGCGAGAAAGGCGATCCGATTCTAGCGCATTGGCAATACGGTCTCGGCCGCGCCGTCGCCTTCACGAGTGACGCGAAACCAAAGTGGGCGCGCATGTGGATGAACTGGGACAAGTATCGCCAGTTCTGGTCGCAGACCGCGCAGTGGAGTTTGCGCCGCGTGGAGAACGCCGACTTTACCACCGAGGTGAACATCGACAAAGGCGAAGGCGTGCTCAGCGTCGAGGCGCTCGACGAGCAGGGGAATTTTCGGAACTTTCTGAATCTACAAACCGTTGTCGTGAGTCCCAAAGGCGATCGGCAAATGGTGCGGCTCGAACAAACCGGCCCGGGCCACTACGAAGCGCGCTTTCCAACGAAGGAGATTGGCGGCTACTCGCTCAATCTCATGGACGTGCGCGATGGAAAAGTGGCGGGCCAGCAATTCCTCGGCGCGAGCGTGAACTACTCTCCGGAGTTCAATGCCACGGAGCCGAACCGTCATTTGCTCCAGCAGATCGCGGAGGCCAGCGGCGGAAAGATGCTGCCGCTTCAGCCCACGACGCAGGAGAAAAATCCATTCCTGCACGATCGGAAGAAAACGTTTCAGCCGCGCGATCTTTGGGAGTTTCTGCTCAAGCTCGCCATCTGCTTGTTCCCTCTCGATGTCGGCGTGCGCCGCATCCAGCTCGACCGCGATGAATGGTTGAAAGCCACGGCCACATTGCGCCGGTGGATTTTCTTTTGGCGAGGACGTCCGCGTCCAGTTGAAGCGGATGAATCGCTCGGGGCTTTGCTCGCTCGCCGTGATCAAGTGCGTTCCACGCAGACCGGCCCCCCCGTTCGACCTGCGCCGGAATTGTTTCAACCCACTCGCCCTGTGGATCTCGGCACGCCATTGCCGGACCGGGAAGCAGTTAAAGCCGCCGTTGAAATAGCAGCAGAGCAGGGGAGCAAGAAGACCGAACCGCCCGCCGGCACCACCAGCCGTTTGCTGGAAGCCAAGCGCCGCGCGCAAAAGCGGAACGAGTAGTCGCGTGAAAGGTGGGGCGCGCGTCGCTCCCCGATCCAGGAGCACTTGCGGAAGAGGTTTCAAAGCTGCGCGCTCGGTTGCGCGCGGGGCAGTGCGAGAGGCTTGTCCTCCATCTGCTCTATGGTGATGGAAACAGAGAGAGTTCATCATTCACCTCGAAGTTGCAGCGAACTGCCGATCAGCCCTGTGCTGATCGGCAGCACTCGTTCGACGCGCCGGTCCGGTCTGATTCCAAACGCGCCACGTCGTGATTCTTACTTCCGGTTGTCTTCCAGGATGCTGCCATCCTGGCCGATCTTCAGCCGCGTGTTCTTGCCGCTCTTCTCGAACTCCACGGCGTAGCAAACCGTGCCGTTCTTTTGTTCCTGTTTGATCGGCTTCAGGTGCGCCACGTCGCCGTTGGCTTGAATGGT
>DATHKK010000522.1:0-4230 GCA_035489355.1 Candidatus Limnocylindria bacterium | reverse complement strand
CCCTTCGCACCGAAGTTAGCGCAAAGCAGCGCCTGGCTCCAACCGATGCGGCGCAACTCGCGCTGAGCCTCGCCAGCGCGCTCGTTCACTTGCACGCGCACAGTCTCGTTCATCGCGATATTAAACCGAGCAATGTCATTTTGGTCGGCGGGCAGCCGAAGCTCGCGGACATCGGGTTGGTCACGGCAGCGGGTGACTCGCGAAGTTTCGTCGGCACGGAAGGGTTTGTGCCGCCGGAAGGTCCGGGGCAGACGCAAGGAGATATTTATGGACTCGGCAAGTTGCTCTATGAACTGGCAACGGGCCGCGATCGGCTGGATTTTCCCCAATTGCCGCCCGACCTCACCCAATTGCCGGATCGCGAAGCACTGTTGGAATTGAACGAAGTGATGACGCGCGCTTGCGCACCCGATCCGCGGGAGCGTTACGCCAGCGCGACGGAGATGCAGGCGGAACTCAACTTGTTCCTCGCGGGCCGCAGTCTGCGCCACACGCACAACATGGAGCGGAATCTGGCGCGCTTGAAAAAGTTTGCCTTCGCCGTTTGCATTGGCCTGGCGCTGGCCGCTGTGGCGCTGTGGTTCTCGAAGCGCGAAGAACATCATGCACGCGAACGAGCGAATGCCGAAGCCGCGCTCCGCCTGCGCGCCGAAGCCGCCGAGCACGAATCGCGACAGCAGCTTTACACCGCGTTGCTTGAGCAATCGCGCGCGACGGTGCGCAGTGACGCGATTGGACAACGCGTGCAGGTTCTTGATGCGCTGCGTCGGGCCGCCGCAATTTCCAACACTGTCGAACTGCGTCGGGAAGCGGTGGCCGCGCTCGCGTTGCCCGACGTGCGTTTCGATCGCGAGTGGTTCGGTGGCAGCGATGTAACGACGGTGCATTTCGATTCGGATTTCAAGCGCGTCTCCGTGTCGCGCGGAACAGGCGCGGTGGAGATTCGCGACGGGGCGAATTTCAAACTGCTCGCCACGTTGCCGCCCAGTCGCGATGGCGCGTCGTTTCGCACTGCGTGGAGCACGGGCGGCCGGTATCTCGCCGTGCGGCGCGATCACGATGTCGCCGGTGAACGCGCTGATCTGGAAGTGTGGGATTTGGCCGCGACAAACCGCGTCATGCTCCTGCGTGATGTGCCGCGAGGCGCCTTTGGTTTTCATCCAACTCTCCCGAGGCTGGTGACGGCCACGAGCCAGGGGCCGATCACCATTTGGGACATTGAAAGCGGGAAGGAACTGGCGTCGTTCGTCATCAACGGTGCGCCCGATGCGCTGGAAATTTCGCCGGACGGAAAACGAATGGCCGCGAGTTATCCGTCCGGTGGTTCGTGGATGATTTCCGTCCATGACGCGGGGAGCGGCGACGTGCTGGCGTCATGTCGTTTTGCCAATCGCATTCCGAATGTGGCGTGGCATCCGGCCGGACAGTGGATCGCCGCGCCCGACTACGGCGGCAGCGTGCATCTCATCGACTCGCACGCGGGCTCGATCAGCGCGATAGGCCGGCACAAAACCACGGCCTACAATGTCGTGTTCAGTCCCGATGGCCGGTATCTCGTGAGCGGCGGCTGGGATCGGGAATTGATTTGCTGGGACGTGGCGGCGCGACAGCGCTTGCTCACGTTGCCGCTCGATAGTTTCAACTTCCGTTTTCGCGCCGACGGCAAGCAATGCGCCGTCATTTCCGGCGGGCGAGTTCAATTTCATGCGTTTGAATCGCCGACGGGTCATCGAGAGTTGGGGGTGATGCTCGGCGCGCAACTGAACCACGCCGCGTTCTCACCTGATGGTCGATGGCTCGCTGCCTCCGGCGACAAGCGGCTTGGCTTGTGGGATCTGAATGTCGAAACGCCAGCCGTGCTCGCAAACGAAGCAGCAGACGCCCGCCCGTTCTTCACGCCAGACTCCACTGAACTTCTCGCGAGCAGCCGCGAAGATGCCTGCTTCCGCTGGCGCATCGCGGTGGAAGATGACGCCGTTGTCCGGCTCGAACGCGTTCCGCTGTCCAAGCCGGCGGGTTTCACGGCGCTGTGCCTGGCGTCGAACCTCATCATCTGGACCGGCCGGCAAGGCTCGCGCACGGTCGCGCTGCACGAATCGTCGGACACCGACGAGTGGACACCGACGCTGCCCGGCGTCAGCCAGGCGTCGCCGGACGGTCAGTGGCTTGGGATTCACCGCCCGTTCACCTCATCGCTCCACGTCTATCGTCTGCCAGGATTGGAAGGCGTCGCCAAACTCACGGCTCAGGCCAACATTTCCGCCGTGAGTTTCTCGCCGTTGAGACATGAGGTTGCCTCCGTCTCTCGCAACACGGTTGAGTTTTGGAACCTCAGCACCGGCGAACGCACGCGCGTGTTGAGCAATTGCTCGCACGTCGTCTTCGCGCCCGATGGCCGCCACGCCTGGATGCGGCTGAACCGCGTCGCCGGCCTCTACCATCTCGACACACTCCAGCCAGTCTCCCAGTTGCCCGGCGATACCGCACCGCTGGCGCTCAGTCCCGACGGACGCCGCCTCGCGGTAAGCGTCGAGTCCCGCCGTTTGCAGGTCTGGGACCTCGTGGAAATGCGCCGCCAATTACGCGAGTTGGGAATCGAACCGGTGGAACGCTGATCGTTGCACCGGCCAGTGGAAAGCTTCAACCCGGCGCATCACTGACGCATTCCAGAATTTCTTTTCCGCGGGTGCAAGATTCCGGCCAGCCCAGCGAACTCAGCCGGGGTATGGAAAAACAATTTCCGTTGGCTGGTCGCGGCTGGTTGCGTAAACGCGGACCACCTGAAGCCCGTTCTGTCCCTTCTCTTGCTGGCGCTTTTCTCTGGAATGTCTCTTACGCCAGCCTTGGCAGCCGGCCGCAGTTGGACGGGTGACGGCCCCACCATCGGCGGAGTTTACAAGCTCTGGAGCCATCCAGATAACTGGGAGCCACACGGAATCCCGCAAAACGGAGAAGAGCTGTGGTTTAGCAACTTTCCAGATTCCTTCAGCCCTGATCTAGTGATGAGCAATGATCTGGCTAATCTGACGGTCCAATCGTTGGGATTTAATCTTAACGACATCGGCGATGTCAGCGTGCATTTGTACGGCAATACGTTGGGGATTTCTGAAGGGGTGTTTAACCGCGACCAATTTGAATGTCAGGTTTACATCCATTGCGGAGTGACGTTGGAAGGCAATGCCACGTTTGTCACCGGCAATCCAATCTTCACGCAGCCTTTTCTAACCGCCGAAGATATGGCCATGCACTTCACGGGGCCAATTGACTTGAACGGACACAATCTTTTGTTGTGGGCGGACTCAGGGGGGCATCCAACCAGGAGAGGGCGCATGTACATCGAGGGGGGGGAATTTCAGGCGTCGGCAACGTGGTGGCAAGGGCCGGCGGAATGCACGGACCGCCAGGTGGGGGAGCGGTGTTTTACGACGAGGGCAGTATTGAATTCAAAGGGATGGGAAGCAGTTTCTCGGGGTCGCTCATTTTGAATCCCAACCCGGTTTCGCAAATCCTGCTCAACGTGTCGTCCGGCGTCGTGGTCAACAACCTCATGATCATCACCAACGTCGGATCGGTGAACCTGGCCCGGGCGAATCAAATTGGCGATGTGGCGACCGTGCGCCTTCAGGACGGCGCGACCCTCGAATTGAACGGCTACAACGAGACGTTTCAAAATCTGGAATTGATTGCTGACTCCAACGATTCTCGGCCGGCCATCCTGGACGCTGGCAGCGGCACGCTCTCGTTGCAGGGCAACATCACGAGCGTTTGCAACAATGGCAGCGTCACTCCCGCCATCAAAGGGAAGCTCAACCTGCTTTCCGGTTCACACGATATCAATGTCGCGGGTTCTTCCGGCTTGGGGTTGGAAATGCTGGCGCAGATGCAAGGCTCCGGTAATTTCAGCAAGTCCGGCAATTCCGGGTTGATCCTTCAATCCAGCAATAGTTTCAACTCCACGATCTCTATTCTCCAAGGCGTTCTCGATGTGCGCAACAATCACGCGCTGGGAGACATCGCCGGCAGCACGGAGATTCTGGGCGGCAACCTGGCCTTGCGTAATGTGGCGATCGGCGGCGAGCTGCTCTTTGCCCTGGGGGGCGGCGGCGGAGAGTTTTCCGGATCGGCGCTCACGAGCATCGGTGTTTCGTCGTGGGCCGGCCAAGTGGCTCTTTATACCAATCTCGTCGTTTCGGGCGGCGACATGACCTTCACCGGCCCTATTTCAGGAGC
>DATHKK010000521.1:0-3820 GCA_035489355.1 Candidatus Limnocylindria bacterium | reverse complement strand
GTTACAAGATCGACGGCAAGACGCGCGCTTACGGACAGCCGATGAACTTCGAGGGAACGTTCCCACGGCTTTATCGTAACGAAGGCAATGGGCGGTTCGCGGACGTATCGACGACGGCGGGCCTGCAGGTGAAGAGCGCGGCGCTCGGCGTGCCAGCAGCCAAAACGCTTGGGGTTGTTCCCGCGGATTTGGACGACGATGGGTTCATGGATCTCGTGGTGGCGAACGACACAACGCCGAACTTTGTTTTCCACAATCAGAAGAACGGCACGTTCAAGGAATGCGGCGCGACGTGCGGCGTGGCCTTTGACAGCTATGGCAACACGCGCGGTGCCATGGGCATCGATGTGGCGCATTATCGAAATGATGCCTCGCTCGGAATCACGATTGGCAACTTCGCCAATGAGATGACCGCGCTCTACGTCTCGCGACCCGGGGCCATGTTCTTCACGGACGAGGCCATTACGGAAGGCATCGGTCCGGCGAGCCGGCTACTGCTGAAGTTTGGCGTGTTCTTTTTCGACTACGATCTCGACGGCCGTCTCGATGTACTCTCGGCCAACGGCCATCTCGACGAAGAAATCGTGAAGCTGCAAAAGAGCCAGAGCTATCGCCAACCCGCGCAGCTTTTCTGGAACACCGGCGCGAAGAGCGGCGCGACTTTCGCCGCCGTGGATGCCCAACACGCTGGCATGGATTTGTTCAAACCGCTCGTGGGGCGGGCGTCTGCGTTTGCCGACATCGATGGCGATGGCGATTTGGACGTAATTCTCACGCAAGTCGGCGGCGCGCCGCTGCTGCTGCGGAACGATCAGAAACTGGGGAACCATTGGCTGCGTTTGAAACTTGTTGGCAGTAAGTCCAACCGCAGTGCCATCGGCGCGAAGCTCGTCGCAAAAGTCGGCGGGCAAACACTGATTCGAGAAGTGAATCCCGCGCGCAGTTATCTGTCGGCTTCCGAAATGGCCGTCACCTTCGGCCTCGGTAGCGCAACGAAAGTGGATTCACTCGAAATCACATGGCCGAGCGGACAAAAGCAAACGCTCACGCCGGATACGATCGATACGACGCTGACGATCGAAGAGCCGCGATGATTTTGGAGTGCGGTGGACTTGTCACCGCTTTCAGCAGGAGACTTGTCACCGTCGAAGTTGCGAGCGCGTGGTTTCTCCGAACCGCTGAACGCGGTTCTGCCGGACCGACAAGTCGGCCCGGCGGCAAAGCGGTGACAAGTCCACCGCACTCCAAAAAGTTTGCGGCACACAGCCAAGACCCCGTTACAATCTTCCGCATGAACTACTGGCTCGTGAAGTCCGAACCTGAATCCTACTCGTGGGAAACGTTCGTGAAAGAGAAGCGCGCGGCGTGGACGGGCGTGCGGAATTTTCAAGCACGCAACAATCTTCGCGCCATGAAGCGAGGCGACCAAGTCCTGTTCTATCACAGCGTTTCCGAGAAACAGATCGTGGGGATCGCACGCGTGGAGAAGGAAGCGTATCCCGACGCGACCGCGAAGGAGGGCGATTGGTCGTGCGTGGATTTAGCGCCGGTAAAGCCACTGCTGCGTCCCGTGACACTGGAGCAAATCAAGGCTGAGGCCGAGCTGCGAGAAATGGCGCTGGTGAAGCATTCCCGGCTGTCGGTCACGCCCGTTTCCCCCGCCCAATGGTCGCGACTAATGCGGATGGCTGGCGGTGATCTCAGCTGACTAAAACGAAAGGTCGACGCTACGGGCGCTGCGCCTTGGCCATCACGTCTGAAATTTTTACCGGCTTGCCGCCCTGGCGTTTGCTTTCGTCGGCGGCTTCCATGAACGCGAACATTTCGATCGTTTCCTCGGGTGAAACAGGCGCAACTCCAGTTTGGAAGAACTTGATGATTTCGCGAACGAGCGGGGCGTAGTTGCCGCTGCCTTTTTGTTCCGCCACTGCTTTGCTGCCGAACACGACGACCTTGTGCGGTGTGGCTTTGGTGCGCAGGCCACAGAGTGTTCCGACGCGTCCGCCTTTCCATGTGCCGGTGACGACATCGAACTCCGCGGCGCTGGTGCGTGAAACCGTTTCGCAACCAGTGCCCATCACGGTGAACAGCGCTTCGGTGGGATGCACGCCGTACCAGTAAAGGTCGGGATGATGCGGTTCCAGATGAGCCGGCCCGTAGGAAATCGCACCGCGCACTTCGCCGACGTCCAGCTTCTTCATCTCCACGAGGCTATCGTAGAAGCGATATGACGACGCGCTGAAGATTGGCACGTTGGCCTCTTTGGCGAGGCGGTAGATCTCAATCGCATCACGCAACGATCCGGCGACCGGTTTGTCGATGAACATGGGCTTGCGTGCTTTAAAGGCCGGCCTGGCTTGTTCGAGGTGCGGGCGGCCATCGACACTTTCGAGCAACACGACGTCGACCTCTTTGCACATCTCTTCAATGGTCGGGAAAATTTTTACGCCATACTTTTCCTGAAGTTCCTTCGTGTAGCCCTCCACCCGCGAAGCGCTCGATTCAATGTCCGCGCTGCCGCCTTTGAAGGCCGCGACGACTTTGCCCCCGGGCACGTGATCCTTGCCCTTCTCGTTGTTGAGCAGCGCCGTGAAGGCGGTGACGTGCGACGTATCCAATCCAATAATTCCGATGCGCAATTCAGCAGAAAACATATTCAGCGCGATAAAAGCGCTGGCCAATGAAAGCAGTGCTCGACGGGTCATGCACGAATGCTATTTTCGCGTCACCCCGAAAGCAATCGTATGAATACACAACAGAATCGTCGTGATTTCGTGAAGCGAACCACGGTCTTCAGCTTTGGCCTGGCCGTTGCACCCATCGTCGCGCGTGCGCAAGTGACCAAGAGTCCTGGAGAAAGATTGGTCGTCGGCGTGATGGGCCTCGGACGCGGGCTGGATCACGTGAAGGCGCTGCAACAGATCGAGAACGTGGAGATTGCTTACGTCGCGGACATTGATGACGAGCGACTGGCGCGCGCGCAGAAGTCGGTGTTTGCCAAGAGCGAGAAGGCGCCGCAGGGCGTGAAAGATTTTCGCAAAATTCTCGACGATAAGAATGTTGATGCGCTTTTCATCGCGGCGCCGAATCACTGGCACGCGCCGGCGACGATCCTCGCGTGCGCGGCGGGCAAGCATGTCTATGTGGAGAAGCCCGGATCGCACAACGCGCACGAGGGCGAACTGA
This sequence comes from Candidatus Limnocylindria bacterium, assembly GCA_035489355.1. Taxonomy (GTDB): domain Bacteria; phylum Verrucomicrobiota; class Verrucomicrobiia; order Limisphaerales; family SIBH01; genus JANNGC01. The sequence continues at coordinate 634 of DATHKK010000521.1, read as the reverse complement.
TGGTGCAGGCCGCGCGCAAGCACCAACGCGTGGTGCAGATGGGAAACCAGCGGCGCAGTTGGCCGGCCGTGATCGAAGCAATCGAAAAGCTGAAATCCGGAGCTATTGGCGAAGTGAGATCCGCGCGTGGCTGGTACAACAATGCGCGCGCTTCCATCGGCCGCGGCAAGCAAGTGCCGGTGCCATCGGGGATCAATTACGACATGTGGCAAGGTCCCGCGCCCGAGCGGCCTTACGTCGATAATCTTGTGCACTACAACTGGCATTGGCGCTGGCACTGGGGCGGCGGCGAGTTGGCGAACAACGGCCCACACGCGCTCGATGTGGCGCGCTGGGGACTGGGCGTGGATTATCCGACGCGCATCACGTGCAACGGCGGGCGCTATCACTTCGACGACGATCAGGAGACGCCGGACACGACGTTCGCGGCGTATGACTTCGGCGGCAAAGGATTGCTGTGGGACGGCAGCAGTTGCAACCCGCGCGGCAGCGAGAATCATGCGTTTGTCACGTGGTATGGCGACGGCGGTTCCCTCGCGCAAATCGGCAACGGCTACAAGATTTTCGATCTCAAAGGCAAACAACTTGGCGAGGGGACTGGTCTTGGCGGCGATAAAGGTCACGTTGAGAATTT
>DATHKK010000520.1:0-4084 GCA_035489355.1 Candidatus Limnocylindria bacterium | reverse complement strand
CGGGCAGGGACTTGAACGCAGTCAGCGGCGGCACCGGGAGAAAACTTCCATAAAGCGCGAGCGTCAAATCGCCGTTCTCCGAAGCAATCGGATGATGCACCGTCACGAGCTTCGTGCCGTCGGGAAACGTCCCTTCCACCTGCACATCATAAATCATTTCTGCCACGCCGGGCATGACTTGATTGCGTCCGAGAAACTTGCGACCGAGGTCCATCAATTCAGCGACGCGTCTGCCATCGCGGATGAATTCGAGCAGTTGCGTGGCGATGAGCGCGACGGTTTCGGGATGATTCAATCGCACGCCGCGCGCGAGTCGCTTCTGCGCGAGAACTCCCGCGGCGTGGAGCGTGAGCTTGTCGATTTCGCGAGGAGATAAATGCATCGTTTAAAAGCTCCAAGCTCCATGGTCCAAGATCCAGATCAGCTCCAAATCCCAAGAACCAATCGAATGATCGCGTCGCGACGACGCGCCGTTGATGTTTGGTGCGTGGTGTTTGTCTGGAGCCTGGAGCTTGGTGTTTGGTGTTTTCATCATCACCACTTTCTCTTCCACGGATTGTCATTCAGCAATTCCCGCACGCAGCCCAGCCGCTCGTGAATCGCATGTCCAACTTCCTCGACGCTCGTGCCGACGAAGCGTAGCAACGCACCTTCGTGCAATGGACTCGCAGCGAACACGACGCTGGCTTTCGGCGTGATTGGCTGCGCGCCGCACCAGTCGAGAAGTTCCTCCGCGCAACTCGCGAGCTTTGGGCCGAAGAGCACCGCGGTGGCGAGGCAGTTGAATCGGCCGCCGAGAAATTTGGAATCGAGCGCGCCATCTTGTGAGTCGAGCAACAGCGCATCAACGAGCAGCTTCCTGCCATCGCGCTCGACTTCGTTGCGGCTCAGATAGCGGCGGAAGTTCCAGCGTTCGCCGCGCGCGGTGCGCCCGGCGGACATCCAATCGATGAGCAGAAGGTTTGCGGGCGGAGCAAGTGTGAAGTGCTGGCGCTGTTCGTAACTGGATTCCGCGAAGCATTGCACCGGGTCGGGCGCGAGAATGAGCAGCGCGTCGTCAGCGACGTGGGCGGTGAGTTCGTGCGTGCAGGGCAAGCGCGCCGGATTGCGATAAATCTTGGTCGATGCCTGTGTGCCAAGAAAACAATGCGCGCCGGCATCGACAGTCACTTCCAGCCGGGTGCGATCCCCCGCGACCATGCCGCCGCCGAAGCTGCTGGTGTAAGCCCACACGCTGTCGCCCCGCGAACGCGGCGTGAGCAGCTTCATGGGATTCCGCGCCCACGCCGTGGTGGCGGCACTCAAGCCATGCACTAGCGACACTGCGAGCGTCGCGTCGCCCGAGCGATGATGACCAGGTTGAGGATTTTGGTTCATCGCTCGTGAGCTTTCAGGGATCGGTCGCGCCGGGCAAGCTTCATGGCGCGGCGTCGGGTTCCAGATAACGGATGCGCTTGTGTACGTCCGTGTTTATCGAATGGTACGGCTGCGCAAGATTGCCCGCGGAGAACAAGGTTTGGCGCATGTGCTCGGCGTCGTCCTCGCCGATCGCGTCGGTGAAGATCGGCATGAGGTAATCGATGCCCATCTTGGACGGTTTCATCAGACGCGGGTCGTACAAGTCCGGGTGCATCTTGCGCGCGTGAATCAATCCCCAGCGATCCCGGAAGCGATTGGCATCGAAGCCTTCCACGTGAAAGCCCTTGGTCGTGTTGTACTGCAGAATTGACACCGCGTTGTTGTGTCCTTCCACCAGCAGTTCCACCGCTTTGGCACCAAGTTGCGCCGCGTAAAAACGATCGAAAAGAATCGGGCGCCCGCCGCGCTGCGTGTGGCCGACCTTACGTGTGAAGATCGCTTCGCGCGCGGAATCGCCGCGACGGTAGAGCTGGAAATACTTGTCGCCGATCAATTGCACCAATCGCGTGCGCAGAGCTTCCGATGCGCCCGTGAGCGCCACGTTGCCAGCAGGATCGGTGGTTTTCATTTCCGCACCGAGGTCGCGGCCCTGCTCGTCCACAATTCCTTCGCCGCACACGATCACGACGTTCTTCTGCAAGTCGTAGAGGTGCTTCACCTTCTCCACCAGATGGTCCAGGTCGAGCGGATGTTCAGGGACAAGGATGATATCCGGCCGGCCGTAAGCCGTACCGAGCGCGAGATAGCCGGAGTGGCGACCCATCACTTCGATGATTGCGATGCGGCGATGACTTTCGGCGGTGGTGCGGATGCGTTCGACGCCCTGGGCGGAGACGAACACCGCCGTGGCGTAGCCAGGCGTGGCGTAATTGACGAGTTGGTTGAGATCAAAAACGGCGTTGAGCGGCGAGCGCTTGTAGCGAAAGCCGCCCTTCGCAGTCGCATCGTTCACCCGCACGTATTCATTCGGCTCGCTCGGATAGTTGAGGCCGAGATCATTGTCGATGGTTTTGGGCGCGAGCACGACGGGCAGGCGTTCGGCGAGGGGTTGCAGTCCGTTGAGCGTGCCGTCACCGCCAATGCAGATGAGTCCTTCGATGCCAAGTTTCTTCAGGCGCGAGGCGACGAGATCCAGATCTTCCTTCTTTTCCGGATCGACGAAGTCGCGCGATGAGCCGATGAGCGTGCCGCCTTTCGTCGGATCGAGTTCGGGAATGTCCTGGTAAAGCGGGTTGAGAAAAACATGCGGGACGCGCGGGTTGAAGAGGCAGTTGAAGCCTTTGATGAGACCGACAATCTCCACCTTGAGCTGATTTGCGCGCGTGACAGCGCCGTGGATCGTGGCGTTCAACGCCGGTGTGTCGCCGCCCGCCGTGAGGATGCCGATGCGTTTCATGAGGTTGAGGACCGCGAGCGTTTGCGCCACCGCAGCGCTTGGGCGGAAGAGAACAGAATCACCCCGGCGATCAGCAATGCACCGAGATGGTCGGGACTGAGCAACACGTGAGAAGGCGGCACGTCGGCTGGACCGTGACCGGGATGCGCGTGAGCGATCGATACAGTCAGCAAGGTGACAAGCGCCATTGTAGTACGGGGCGCGGGTCTGTGACCCGCAGCACCGACGTATTCACGAGGCTGCTGCGGGTCACAGACCCGCGCTCCGTCGTTTCGGCGTACGTTCTTTCGTGTCCTTGAGGAATAGCTCTTCATCACACAGTAAGGTGTTGCTTCACAAGCTCGTCGTTCAATTCAGGAATGCCGCCCTGCGCCACGACGCTGCCGCGGTCCATGATGTAGAAGCGATCTCCCACGTCGATGCAGAAGTCGAGGTATTGCTCCACGAGTAGGATGCCGATTTGCCCTTCCTTGTGGATCTGTTTGATGGCGTTGCCGATTTCTTCGACACGCTTACCTTCGTCCACCCCGAGTCCGTGCGTGCGCAATTTTTTTATCGTCTCGCCAATCTGATCGATGATGTTCGGTTGAATGCCCTCGGTCGGCTCGTCGAGCAACAGCACTTTCGGATTCGTGAGCAACGCGCGGCCGATGGCAAGTTGTTGCTGCTGACCGCCACTGAGCACGCCGCCTTTGCGCTGCGTCATGTCCTTTAACACAGGGAAGAGTTGAAAGATGCGATCGACCTCACCGTTCAACTTTTTGTTCTGCGCGACCGCGCCGATGCGGAGATTCTCCCACACAGTGAGGTTCGGAAAAATATCGCGGCCTTGCGGAACGTAGCCAAGGCCGTGACGCGCGCGAGCTTCGGGGCGCGCGCCGCCAAGTTCGTCATTCGCAAGTTTCACCGAGCCGCTATCGAGCTTCACCAAACCGGTAATGGCTTTGAGCGTGGTCGTCTTTCCCACGCCGTTGCGGCCCATGAGACAAACAACTTCGCCAGGCGCGACGGTCAGGCTGACATCGCGGAGGATGCGGGAGCCGTCGTAGCTGACGTGGATTTTGGAGAGAGCGAGCATGAATAATCAGCAATCAGCAATCAGTGAAACAGTGACAAAGTTTGCAATCACGCGTGACCAACTGATCACTGTTTCACTGATTACTTTTTCCTTCATGCCGCCTTCTTCTTTCTCCCGAGATAAACCTCAATCACGCGCTCATCCGCCTGCACTTCATCCACGGTGCCTTCGCAGAGCACGTGGCCTTGGTG
>DATHKK010000519.1:0-2202 GCA_035489355.1 Candidatus Limnocylindria bacterium | reverse complement strand
TCAGCGAGGCGAGGCGGCAGGCCGGCCTCGAGGATTTTCTTCTGCGCCTTGGCAATGTCGTAATCGAGCCGGCGCAGTTCGATGGAACCTTCGTTCAAATCGTAAATGACGTAGGCCGCCTTGGGGTTGTTGTCACGCGGCTGGCCGACGCTGCCGACGTTCACAAAATATTTGCGGCCCGCTTCCACTTTGAACTTGGAGTAAGTCCCGCCACGCACGACAGCATCGCGAATGAACGCCACCGGCACATGCGTGTGACCAAAGAAGCAAACGCTGGTGTTCTGGTAAGTGAAGCTTGCCGCCGCCATGAGCTTGTCGAACACGTAGCCCCAGCGCTCGGGCTGATCGAGCGTGGCGTGGACCATCGAGAAACTGGCGACGAGCCGCACGTATTTCAGCTCACAAAGCCATTGTCGATCGTCGTCGATCAATTGTTTGCGCGTCCAGACGACGGCTTCGGCAGCGTGTGGATTGAAGCCTTCCAGATCTTCCTCGCTGGAACAGTATTCGTCGTGGTTCCCCTTCACGCAGGGCATGTTCATGCTACGCACGATGTCGAGGCATTGCTTGGGATTGGCGCCATAGCCGACCACATCGCCCACGCAACAATAGTGCGTGCACTTCTGTTCGCGCGCGTCCGCCAGCACCACCTCGAGGGCTTCGAGGTTGCCGTGGATGTCAGCGATGACCGCGTACTTCATTCTGCCAATGTTACCTTACGATTTCGAATCCGCGAAACTGTCCGGTGGCCGCACCCCAGGTTTCTTCTTCGCGTTGAATCAACCCGCCCAATCCTGAGTCGCGAATCGCGCCGCGAAAAGCACTGAGTTCCGCAGTTTCGCCTTCGGCAATCAACTCCACCCGTCCGTCGTCGAGATTGCGCACCGCGCCCGTGACTTCATAACCGGTTGTGATCGACTTCACCGTGTAGCGAAACCCGACTCCCTGCACGCGGCCAGAATAAAAAACGGTCATCCGTTGGCGGCTCATCGGCTGAATTTACGCGGCGGCGATGAAGCCACAAGCGCGGTGAAGGGCGCAAGGAATTGTTTGAGCGCCGGTGACTGGAAAGTCCCCGGAACCCGCAGACAGGAATGTCTGCGCTATGTTGTGGCGCGGGCTTTCCAGCCCGCGGGTCTGGCCTCTTTCTCGAGGCCAGTTCAAATCAATCATTCAACGGAGAGGCAGGATGAGGTAATTCAGATTCGCCAACGTGGAAGGCGTAGCCCATTTTCTCCGTTCAATGGTTTCATGGATTCCAACTGCGCCGGGCTTGCCCGTGCTCGCGCTCGCGCCAATGCAGGACGTGACCGATCTGCCCTTCTGGACGCTCATGTCGCGCTACGACGGCGCGGATGTTTATTACACGGAATACTTTCGCGTCCACGCCACGTCACACCTGGAGCAGTTCATTCTGCGATCCATCACGGAAAATCCGACGGGCAAACCCGTTATTGCCCAGATGATCGGTAATGACATCGACGCGCTCGTCCGCACCGCCAAAGAATTGCAGCTGCTTCCCATCGTCGCCGTGGACTTGAACCTCGGCTGTCCCGCTCCCGTCGTTTACCGCAAATGCGCCGGCGGCGGCTTGCTCCGCGAACCGAAGCGCGTCGATTCCATTCTGGGCGCACTGCGCGACGCGATTCAGCCGCCCTGCCGGTTCACAGTGAAAACGCGCCTCGGGTTTGATTCAACCGACGTGTTCGAAGAGTTGCTGCCCATCTTCGCGAAACATTCCCTCGACCTGCTGACCGTTCACGGCCGCACCGTGGCTGAGATGTATCGCACCGAAGTGCATTACGATTTCATCGCGCGCGCCGTCGAGGCGGTTCCCTGCCCTGTGCTGGCGAATGGAAATGTTTCTTCACCCGGCCGCGCGGCCGAAATTCTTCGCGCGACGGGAGCGGCCGGCCTGATGATCGGCCGTGGCGCCATTCGCAATCCCTGGCTGTTCCACCAGATCCGCCAGCACCTGCGCGGCGAAACGATGTTCGCTCCACGTGGCTGCGATGTCCTGCACTACGTGCGCGAACTTTACGACGCCGTTTGCTCGCCTGATGTGAAAGAGTCCGCGCAAGTGCAGAAAATGAAGAAGTATTTGAACTACGTCGCCGCAGGAGCGGAGCCGACCGGAAAATTTCTTCACGACATCCGCCGCGTGGAAACAAGAACGGAATTTTTCCGCGTGTGCGAATCGTT
>DATHKK010000518.1:0-3044 GCA_035489355.1 Candidatus Limnocylindria bacterium | reverse complement strand
CGCCCGATTCTGATGACGAGCATAGCGTTCGTCGCGGGCGTGTTTCCGCTTGTCGTATCGAAAGGCGCCGGTTCCGAGATGCGCCAGGCCATGGGCGTGGCGGTGTTCGCCGGCATGATCGGCGTCACGTTGTTCGGACTTTTTCTCACGCCGGTTTTTTATGTGATGCTGATGAAGCTGGGTTGGAAAAAGAAACCCGCCGAGGCTTCGAAAGAAACACATGGTCCAGCCCCGGGCGCGGCGGGCGCAGCGACCGGGACCGCGGCTGTGTTGATTCTGGGCGCGCTGTTGATCACCGGCTGCGCTTCGGTGGGACCTGATTATAAGCAACCGACCAACTCAGTCCCGGCTGCTTACAAGTCATTCATTGCGACCAACGAATCCGGCGCGTGGAAGGAAGCTACGCCGCTCGACAACGTTCCGAAGGGCGCGTGGTGGGAAGTGTTCGGCGATAAGACGCTCAACGAATTGGAGCAACGCGCCAACGTGGAGAACCAGGAACTGAAGGCGGCTGTCGCCAGAGTGGAACAGGCGCGCGCTTCGGCACGCGTGGCGCGGAGCGAGTTCTTGCCGACGCTGGATGCAAATCCAAGTTGGGTTCGCGAGCGATTCTCGCCGAATCAAGAGCCGAGTTTTGGGCGGGTTGATCCACGTGACGGACACATTGAAGCACTGACGGCGACTACGTTCAGCACCCCACTGGATCTCAGCTACGAAATCGATCTGTGGGGCCGCGTGCGCCGCAGCTTCCAGAGCGCGCGTGCCGACGCGCAAAGCTCATTGGCCGCCATGCACAATGTGCTGCTCACCTTGCAGGCGGACGTGGCGCAAAATTATTTCTCGCTGCGTTCGCTCGATCTCGAAATCGCCACGGTGCGCGGCCAGATTCAGCTGCGGCAGGAATTGGTGCGACTGGCGCGCAGCCGTTTCGAAGGCGGCATCGGCAACGAACTCGACAACGCCCGCGCCGAGAACGAACTGGCGAGCACAGAGGCTGAGCTGTCGGCTTTGCACAGACGGCGGTCGGAACTGGAGAATGCCGTTGCGATTCTTGTAGGAGAAAATCCGGCGCGTTTCAAATTACCTGCTCTTGCTCCGCAGGAATGGAGTTTGCAACCGCCCACGATCCCCGCTGGCTTGCCCGCGCACTTGCTCGAACGCCGTCCGGACGTCGCGGATGCCGAACGCCAGCTCGCTTCGGCCAACGCGCGCATCGGCATGGCTAAGGCGGCCTTCTTCCCCGTGGTGCGACTCACTGGCTCAGGCGGCTTCGTCAGCGGCGACATCGAGTCACTGTTCAATTGGGAGAGCCGCGTGTGGTCTTTGGGTCCCAGCGTGTCGCTGCCCATTTTTGCGGGCGGACGAAATATCGCGAATCTAAATCGCTCACGCGCTGTTTATGAAGAGGCTGTGGCGAAATACCGGCAGCAAGTGCTCGTGGCCTTTGGCGACGTGGAAAACAGCCTTTCCGGCGTCCAGTTTTTAGCTGTGCAATCCGCGGCGCAAGACAGGGCAGTAGCCAGCGCGAGCCGTGCCGCTGGATTGGCGGCTGAACGTTATCGGGCGGGGATTGTCAGCTTTCTCGACGTGGTGGATGCGAACCGTGGCACGCTGACCGCTCAGAGAAATCAGGCCCAATTGGCGGGCCAGCGGCTGATAGCCAGCGTGCAATTGATCAAGGCCTTGGGCGGCGGATGGGATGAGCGCGAGTTATACGCGGCGGCGCAGGAGTAATTTACAAAGTGTAAGGACCGAAAATGAAAACGAAAAAACGAACCCCAAAGACGTTGCGGCTGAAGAAAGCAGCGACGCCCAAGTTGCGCGCGCGCCGGCCGCGTCTCGCGAAAACCCCGCGCTTGCCGAAGCAAACCGCCTCGGTGCTGCCGAGCGTCTGGCCGCAGGTGCAAACGACGACTTCGACGTCGAACGCGGTGGCCGAGCCAGTGCAGACCGAGAGCATGAGCGGCGATCCCATTCGCCTCTACATGCGCGAGATCGGCCAAGTGCCGCTGCTCACGATCAAAGAAGAAATTGCGCTGGCGAAGCGAATTAAGAGAGGCGATGCCGCTGCGCGCGAGCACATGATTCGCGCGAACCTCCGGCTCGTGGTGAAGATTGCCCGTGGTTACGAGAACTACGGACTGCCGCTGCTCGATTTGATCAGCGAAGGCAACATCGGCTTGATGAAAGCGGTGGAGCGATTCGATCCGAATAAGGGCGCGAAGCTCTCGACTTACGCCGCCTGGTGGATCAAGCAAGCGATCAAGCGTGGTCTCGCCGACCAAGGCAAAACGATCCGTTTGCCGGTGCATGTGGTGGACAAGCTGTTCCACATCCGCAAAACGGAAACGATGCTCGTCGAGCTACTGGGTCGTGAACCGACGGATGCGGAAATCGCGGAAGAGATTGGACTGAAGACCGCGCAAGTGCGCGACTACCGCAAAGCGTCCATTGCGCCGACGTCTCTCGATGCGCACATGGGCGACGACGACACGAACCGCTTCGCGGACATCGTGCCAGACCAGAACGCCGCCGCGCCCTTCCAGCAGGTGCTGGAGGAAAGCGACAATGACATCGTGCGCGAAGTGCTCGGGACATTGTCTCCGCGCGAGCAGACGATTCTTCGCCTGCGCTTTGGAATTGGCGGAGACGATGAGAAGACCTTGGAAGAGGTGGGCCAACAGTTCGGTGTGACCCGCGAACGCATCCGGCAGATTCAAGACGAAGCGTTGAAGAAATTGCGCAAGCGCATTCAGCAACGCGATCGCAAGCAGGACGAGTTCGCTCAGGCGGTTTAACTGTTGCCGGTAATTGAACAAGGCGAGCTGTCGCGAAGCAGCTCGCCTTTTTGTTTCCGCGCCCGAGTTCATTCGCGCTTGCTCCAGGCGCGATGGAGCGGCTCAATTGACTTAATGTCGCCCGTGCGCTTGATTGGCCTGCTGCTCGTGCTGCTGACACTCGTGCTCTTCAGCCAGGTTCGTCATTTCGAGTTCATCAATTTCGACGATCCCCTTTACGTCACCGAGAACCCGCACGTGCAGGCC
>DATHKK010000517.1:0-7075 GCA_035489355.1 Candidatus Limnocylindria bacterium | reverse complement strand
GTGCCCGAGCCGTTCAGCATCGATGTGAAGGCCAAAGCGACCATGAAGCTGCTGGGCATTGGCAACTTCGAGATTGATGCGACGCTCCGCATCGATGGCGACGGGCTGGCGGCGCTGATTGAAGTGGAGATCGGTGTCGGTGCGTCGTTCGGCAATGACATTGGCCTGGGCTTCAATGTCACCGGCTACGTTGAGCTGAACACTTCTGCCATCAATAAGACGCTGTTCCCGATCGGCGGTCCGGTGGAAGGCATCACGCTGCCGCCTGGATTTAAGATGGGCCTGTCCGGTTCGGTCGAGTTCCTTGGATTCGTCGAGGCGTCGGGCAGCATCACCATCACGCTGCGCCAGGGCCAGTTCTCGATCGAGTTCGACGTCGAGCTTCAGCTTGGTCCGCTGATCATTGCGGCGAGGGGCGGCGCGGCGATTTACACCGACAGCCATCCCGGTATCGCGCTCGTGCTCGATGTCTCGGTCGAGGCGAACCTCGTTGACGTGATCAAGATCAAGGCCACCGGCAAACTGCAGTTCAACACCACCGACGTTCCGCGGATGCTGGCCGGTGTCCACATGAACGAGATGAGCTTCAAGATCGCGCTCACGGGTGAAGTGAAGTTCCTCGAAGTGCTGAAGTTCGACGCGAGTTTCGTGCTGGACATCGGCTACGAAGGCGTCGGCTCGTGGAAGGTCGAGTTCAGCGCCAGCCTGGATTTCTTCGGGTTCGCAAGGATGTCGGCTTACGGCATGTTCAATTACAAAGGCCACTTCGACATCTCGCTGTCCGGCGGCTTCACGCTGGGGACCGATTCGTTCGGGCTGAAGACGAGCTTCGAGTTCCGTGTCGCATTCGGCGAACGTCAGGTGGCGGGTCAACCGGCGGGCATCACGGAATATTTCTTCACCGTCAGCGCCAGCGGTTCGGCGAAATTGCGCGCGTTCGGGTTCACGTTTGCCGGCGTTTCTATCGGCTTCAGCGTGACGGCGGCGGGTTCGGGGCGCGTGCCGATCATCGTCGAGGCTGAGGCCGAGCTGGAGTTCCTGTTCTTCAGCGTCTCGGTCAGCATGAGCTTCACGCTCGGCTACATCGAGTTGCCGCGCGTCGTGTACCTGGCCGGCAATTCGACGGGCGATCCACGGTTCTGGGATCCCATCGCTTCGGGCGGTGAACTGCACTTGAACATGGGTTCGCGCAATGGCCAGCGCGGCATTGCCGATGGCGCGGCGAATGAAATTTACATCGTCGAGCACGTCGGCAGTGACTCGGCCGGCGAAATCGTCCGCGTGAAGTTCAGTGGCCGCGAGAAGATTTATCGCGGTGTCACTAAAATTATCGCAGAGGGTGGCGATGGCGATGATCACATCTACGTGGCGGAGGGCGTGACGTCCGATGTCGAGTTCCACGGCGGCGCGGGCAACGACGTATTCATCTATGGGGGCCAGGGCACGGCGCAAATCTACGGCGACGATGGCTTCGACTACATCGTGACCGAGGCGCAGACCGGATCACTCGGCACGTTCGATGACGACGGCGTTCAGCGCACGGCCATTCTCGATGGCGGCAATGGCGAAGACTACATCGTGCATGATGGCCACGGCATCGCGCGCATCGAAGGCGGAGCGGGTGATGACAAGATCTACGGTGGAAGCTTCGCCACGGGCGACAAGATCAATGGCGGCTCGGGACGCGATGAGATCTTCGGCCGCGGCGGAATGGACGATATCGATGGCGGCACGGGTGACGACGTCGTTCACTTGACTCTTGAGCAACTGAACCTGGCGCAAATCAAAGGCGGCGAAGGCGGCGAAACCGACGGTGACGTTTTGGAAGTCACCGCGACGCCGAATGCGGACACACTCACGATCTCCAGCCCGGGCGCGGGACACGTGATGATTGTTCTGGGCGGCTCGGTGGATGGAACGGAATTCGAAGGGTTCACCGTCATCGCGCTCGGCGGCAGCGACACGGTGGTCATCAGTTCGCTCAAAGGCTCGACGGTCCAATCGGTGACGATTGATGTCGGCGCTGGCTCGATGGATCGCGTCACGATCAACGGCACCTCGCAGCAGGATCAATTCGTGGTGACGTCGAGCAGCACAGGCGTGAACACCGCGACGAAATGGGACAACGATTCAACGACGATCAATGTCGATGTGATTAAGAGCGTTCGCGGCGAGGGCGACACGCTCACCATCAACACCCAGGCTGGTGACGACAGCGTCAATGCTCTGGCGCTGAACAACGACCGGCTTGCGCTGGAAATCATTGGCGGCGAGGGCCACGACACGCTGAAAGGTTCGCCCTTCAACGATGTGATCGACAGCGGACTGGGCAACGACTTCGTCACGGGCGGGCCGGGCTTTGATCTGTTCTTCGACAACAGTCCCGAGGGTGAAATGGATACGTTGGTCGAGGCTTTCGATCAGGACATCGGTTTGTTCAACGACACGTTCGTCGTCGGAACATTACTGAACAGCCAGGGTTCGCAGGCGTTCGCGATTGGCAAAAGCCCGGCGAATGAACTGACGGATGCCGGCGATCGCTGGGCCAACGGGACGATCGTCGAGGACCTCAGGAACATCTTCGAGCGCGCGGACATCAGCGGCGGATCGGGCAACAACACCATCGTCGTGAACGACCTCGACAACAGTATTCGCGTTGGCTCGCAGACGCGGCTGGTCAGCAGTTGGCGCGGCGAGGCGAAGCTGAACAACGGCGATAACAACACGGCGCAGCCAGAGCATTACTTGATCACGGTGCGGCCGGGTGACATTGGAAACATTCACGTTCGCGACAGCGCCGGCAGCAACGACCGCATCGTCATCACGGGCAGCAGCGAAGCGGATTGGGTGACGATCAGCGCCACGAATGTTCCGGTCTATGCAGGTGACGGTCTTCTCGGCGACATCCGCGTGAGCGGCAATCGCAACGTCAACGAGGCGCGCATCACGCACTCGGGCGCGGATTACATCGAGATCAATACGCGCGAAGGCGATGACCTGTTCGCCATCCGGCAGGTCTTCACTCAGACAATGGTGAACACTTCGACCGGCGACGACATCATCAACGTCGGCAGCAACGCGCAAATCGGCGGCGCGAGCGCGAACACGGGCGGCACGTTGAATCTGATTACGGCGAGTTTGACCATCAACGGCCAGGGCACCATCGATACGGACGTTCTGAATCTTGATGACACGGCGGAGACGGTTCCGAACGACGGCACGCTGACGTCCAGCACGCTGACGAACGGAATCCCGGGCAACACCGGCGAGAGGTTGCTGGGTGCGGGCGGCCAGATCATTTACGGTACGCTTGAAGAACTGAACTTGAATCTGGGTGACAGCGGCAATCGCCTGAACATCAAGAGCACCCACGCCGGAGCGTCGATTACGAATATCCAGAGCGGCTTCGGCGCGGACCTGTTCAACGTCGAGAAGATTGGCGGCGGGACCACGATTCGCACGGGCCTGGGCAGCGACCTTGTCCGCGTGGGCAGCACGACCGGCAGCCTGGGTCAGCTCACGGGATTGCCGGAGGCATCGACCAGCGCGCTCAATGATGTGAACGGCGCCTACATCCACGGACGGCTGAGCTTGTTTGGCGATGGCGGGTTCTCGGATGAGTTGAAGATTTACGATTCCGGCGACACGAGTGGCATTCCCGAGGGCGGGACAGTGCGGTTCTTCGAAGTGGTTGGCTTCGGGATGACGCAGGGCATCGGCTACGAAGGCTTCGAAGTCTTCAAGCTGTGGCTGAGCGATGCGAACAACAACGTCTTCATCCAATCGACCCACGAAGGCGTGACCTTCATCGACACGGGCGATGAAGAACCCGTCGTCAACGGCGAGAACGACGTCGTTAACATCCAGAGCACGTCAGGATCAGCGACGATCGATCTCGGCGGCGGCAACGATGTCGTTCGCGTCAACTACAAGAATGATGGCAGCCAGACGTTCCTCAGCGGCATCGTCGGTGAATTGACGTTGCACGGCCAGGAGGGTGGCGACCTGTATGAGATCGGTTTGGCTGGGGAAATTTCTTCGCGGATCAATGTCTTCGATCAATCGAAGGGCGATCCCGGCATCGACCGACTGCGCATCTTTGGCACAAACGAAGCCGACTTCTTCCTGATCCGCGCGAACCAGGAAATCGGCCGCGGCATGGTGGCCGCCGTGGAAGTGGACGTGAACCGTGAGCCGGTGCCCGGCGGCGTAATCGAGCGAATCAACTACGACGGGGACATCAACGGCGCGATTGAGATTTACGGACGTTCGGGCGACGACACGTTTGTGTTCGATGACACGCTGGCGCCGGTGGTGGCCTTCGGCGACGCGGGCAAGGATACATTCCAAGTTGGCCAGGTGTACGATTCCGCACGTGACGGCACGAACCCGGACAACGGCCTGGCCGAAGAGGATTATTTCCAGACGACGCAGATCACGCGCGGCTTCCTGAGCAACGGCATCAGCCAGAGTGCCACGATGTTTGGCGGCGTGGGTAATGACACCTTCACGGTTTACAGCAACAAGGCGGAGTTGTTCCTGTTCGGCGATGAAGATGACGACACGTTTGTCGTGCGCGCGTTCGTGAAGGTGGACCCGAACGATCCGAAGGCGCCTTACACGAACATCAACGGCGGCCAGGGCGCTGACTTCGTCGCTTACACGGTGAACGCGCCGGTACGCATCGATGGCGGCGACGGCTTCGACACGCTCACGGTCATCGGAACTGAGTTCGGCGATGACTTCGTGATCAACGACCAGGGCATTTATGGCGCGGGCTTGTTCATCACTTACGTCGGGTTGGAAAAAATTGTGGTCGATGCGATTGAAGGCAACGACCGTTTCTTCATCGCGAGTACGAGCGAGAAGGTCGCGATTGAAATCGTCGGCGGCCTCGGCAGTGACACATTCAACGTCGCGGGCAGCTACGGCCAGGAAGTCACTGTCGTCAGCAACGACCTCAACGGTCACAGTGGCCTCGTCATCCAGACCGTCAGCAGCAGCGATCCCGAGTACCAGGCCATCTTCGTCCAGGACGTTTCAGCTAGTGTAGCGGACAACGACGAGGCCGGCATCGTCGTGACGCTGGTCGATGGTCCGCTGCGCGTGTTCGAGGAAGGGCAAACAGTCGCGGGGTTGATTCGGAACCGTTACACAGTCGTTCTCACGCGGCAGCCGGAAGAAAACGTGCAAGTG
The DNA here is from genome assembly GCA_035489355.1 of Candidatus Limnocylindria bacterium. GTDB lineage: Bacteria > Verrucomicrobiota > Verrucomicrobiia > Limisphaerales > SIBH01 > JANNGC01. The sequence continues at coordinate 1,879 of DATHKK010000517.1, read as the reverse complement.
ACGGCCGCGCCGGTCGCTGTCCGCGAAAGCGAGCAAGCGTCCGGCGGTGAAGGCATCGCGCTCAATGGCAGCGAAAATGGCGTGACGCTTCTCTTCACGCGCAGCAACTGGTTCATCCCGCAGACGATTGAAGTGACCGCGCCCGACGACGTCCTCGCGGAAGGCCGGCGCAACATTGCCATTCAGCACAATGTCATTCAGGGATCGAGCCCGAAGGATGGTGGCGCTTATGACGGGTTGGCCGTTCTCGGCGCGCTGGTTGAAGTGATCGACAACGACACCGCGGAAGTGCTGATTGTCCCCGGCAACGCGGGGCCGGACACGATTCCCGACACTTACGACACGGTGGTCGCGGAGCATCCCGGCGCGGCCGCCGACTTGCGCTCGGATTTTTACAGCGTGTTGCTGACGAAGCCGCCGACGGGCAACGTGGTGGTGAACCTTGCGGCGGCAGGGTTGCAGATCAATTTGTCCACGACGCAGCTTACGTTCACGACGGCCAACTGGAACACGCCGCAGCCCGTGACAGTTTCGGCGGTGAATGACACGGCCAAGGAAGCGACGCATTACGCGCGCATCACGCACACGATTGCGCCGGAGACTTTGACCGCGTTTCTCGGAGTGACGCTGGCGGATGTCACGAGCGGCCTGGCCCGTGAGATCAATGAAGATCTCGATCAAGATCGTTCCGCCAGCATCCAGTATCTCGCCGCGGACGTAACGCTGACGGGCGTCGCGCGGGAAGGGGACATCTGGACGTTGAACATTCGCGGTGTGGATCTTCAGCCGTATGTCGTGGGTCCGGGTGAAACTCTGGCGAACATCGCCAATGCGTTGCGCTCGCGCGCCAGCGTCGTGCTCACCGCGATCCTGAATGGCGACACCATCGAACTCAGCAGCACTTCGTTGTTCAGCGTATCGGTCTCGGTGCAGGGCACTGGCATCGCCCTGGTCGGAAACACCGAACATGGAACGGGCGGCGCGGACATTGCGCCGCACGCGGGCGCGCACAGCTACCTCGTCGCGACTGGCCCGGCCTTCGAGCTGGATGTCAACGAGCCTTACCTGATGGCGCACGTGGCGCTGACGGGCATGCCAGTGGCCGGCCAGAATTGGACGCTGCTCCTGAATGGCATTCCGTATCTCTATAAAGTGCAGTTTGGCGATAGCCTCGAAGACGTGGCGGCGGCGCTGGCCACGATGGTTGAATCGGCGGACCACTTCAGCGCGATCCGAACGGAGGCCAGCATCCAGATTAGTTCCACCGCTTTCTTCACCGCTACGTTTGTCGTGTCTGGCTCGGCGACTCCGACGGGCGGAGGCGCAGTCACCGGCACGCCGGCGCTGGTGGTTTATCCGCTGGGTCTGAGCACGGCGGCGTGGAATGAAGCGACGCTCGCGCTGAGCGGAACGCCCGCCATCGGCGCGGTGTGGATCGCGCTCTTGAACGGCCAGGAATATCGCTACACGGTCAAGGACATTAGCGGTTCGCCCGAAACATTGGCGCAAGTGGCGGGCGGCCTGGCGGACGTGATTAACAAAGCTGGCGCCTTCCAGGTTCAGTACGATTCGGCGAACGTTCTTCTCACTGGCTCGACGGCAAAGGATGAGGTGTGGACGTTGAACCTAAACGGCGCGGCCTTCTCTTACACCGTGCAATCGCGCGAGGACCTGACCCACGTCGCCGCGGCGCTCGCGGGTCTGGTGGACGCGGCGGCTGGATTCACGGCTACGGTCAGTGTCGCGGACGCGCGTGTGATCCAGATCGCGGGCGGCGGCTTCACCATCAAAGCCAGTGTCGCGGGTGCCAACGTGGCCGGCGGCGTGGAGATCACCGGCAGCACCAGCGGCAGCACGCTGACGGTTTCCAGTGTCACGG
>DATHKK010000516.1:0-6516 GCA_035489355.1 Candidatus Limnocylindria bacterium | reverse complement strand
TTCGCCACGCCGACAAGAAGCCGCTGAAGCAATTGGTCGCGCGCTACAACGAACTCGTCACGCTCGCGCGCGAACGCAAAGTGCCACTCGAGGCCACAGGAGGCTCCATCGCAACCATTACGAATTACGGAACGTTTGGGCTGATGTGGGCTACGCCGATTCCGCTCCCGGAGCAAACGCTGGTGCTCGGCATGGGCGCGGGCCGGCGCGTCCCAAGTTGGGACGAGGCGAAGCAACAGTTCGTGCCGGTGACCGAATGCAACTTGTCGATCAGCTTCGATCATCGCGTGCTCGATGGCGGCGCGGCGGGGCGTCTGCTGCAAAGAATCGCCGCGTTGATGCAGGAACCCGAGAAGCTTTAGCGTCGCCAACAGCAGAGATCGGTTCCCGGGGTCAAGCCAACAATTCGAGAGGGCCGTTCCATGATGCATCTACGTTGGCGTAATTTTGGATGTTGGAATTGGAACAGTGTTTCCTATTCTGCGCCCGCATGAATCATGTCGGCATTGGCTACGATGTTCACAAACTCGTCGAGGGACGGAAACTTTTCCTGGGCGGCGTGGAGTTGGCGCATCCCAAGGGACTCGAGGGCCACTCGGATGCGGATGTGTTGATGCACGCGGTTTGCGATGCGGTGCTCGGCGCCATCGGCGAGTCGGACATCGGTCATTTCTTTCCCAACACAGACAAGCGCTGGAAGAATGTCGCGAGCAAAGTATTTCTGGAAGAGGCCGCGCGGCAGGTGAAGTTTCGCGAAGGCACGATCATCAATGTCGATGCGACGCTGATCGCGCAGCAGCCGAAGATCGCGCCGCACGTGCAGCACATGCGCGAGAACATCGCTGGCGCTCTTGGCATCAATGTCAACCGCGTCGGCATCAAGGCAACGACCAACGAGCTGCTGGGTTTCATTGGACGGGAAGAAGGCATTGCGGCGATGGCGGTGGCGAGTGTGGAACTCCCGGAGCCGAAGACCGTGGTGAGCTGAATTTCTCCAATCGAATCTGGCCAGCGACTGGTTCGTTCACAATCATTCTGTCACGAAATGGCAAAAGCAGAAATCAGTTGGAACAGCGAAACGGAGGAAGGCGGTCGCCGCCAGGCGTACGCGCATCACGTGGGCGACCGTTGGATTTTCTATTCCCGGCCCAAACGATTTGATGAATGGGAAGAGATCAAGAATCCGCCGCTGGAGGATTGGCTGGAGTTGCTCGATGGCGTGCGCCGCCGCATCAATCGGCGGCTCGTGCGGCCCGAGGAAGAGGCCAGAGTGATCAAGAGAATCCGGGAATTGTTTCCCGAGGCGAAGATTCCAGAATGAAACTTTTCCTTCGTAATATTTTTTAGCCCCTTATCCTGACGCGTCAGAACGAATGAACCCGCCGCTGATCTTAATTTCACCCAGCACGCAAAAACGCGGCGTCGAGTTCGAGGACAACGCGGTGAGTCTCTCGAACCAATACTGCCTCGCCATTGCGGCCGCGGGCGGGTTGCCCTGGATTGCGCCGGCCATTCCCGCGCAGCGATTGGTGGCGGAATCCGTGGCGCGCGCGGACGGCGTGTTGCTCACCGGCGGCGATGATGTTCAAACGGAACTCTATGCGCCCAAGCTGAATGGCAAGTTGAAAAAGACGGTGTCGGAACCGGAACCCGAGCGCGATCTCTTCGAGCTGATGCTGGTGGAAGAAGCGTTTCGCCAGCGCAAACCGCTCTTCGGTATTTGCCGCGGGCTTCAACTCTTGAACATCGCTTTTGGTGGCACGTTGATCGTGGACATCGAGTCGCAGATTCCCACGGCGCTGGATCATCGGCGGATGGATCGCAAGAACGAGGTGGTCCATGATGCGGAATTGACGGATGGGTCGCTGCTGGCCAATATCACCGCACAGAAAAAGCTGGGGGTGAACAGTTCACATCACCAGGCCATTGCAGAGTTGGCGGAACCGTTTGTGGTGACGGCGCGAAGTGAAGACGGCGTGATCGAGGGAATGGAGTTAAAGCCAGGTGCGGCCAGCCTGCCCTTTTTCCTGGCCGTGCAGTTTCATCCCGAACGGTTGTATGCCCGGCACAAGGAACATTTGAAATTATTTCAGCATTTTGTCCGCGCCGCGCGTAAGCAGCAAAAACTATGAAGCCCAAAGTGATGATCGTGGACGATGAAGCGACGATTCGCGAATTCGTCAAAACGTATCTCGAAGGCATCGGCTACGAAGTGACCGAGGCGGCCGATGGCACCGCGTTGAAATCCTTCTTCGGCGGCCCTCAGCCTGACGTGGTCCTGCTCGATCTGAAATTGCCCGACGCGGATGGACTCACGCTCTTGCCGCAGATGAAGAAGATTTGGCCCGAGGCGGAAGTCATCGTGCTCACGGGGCACGGGTCCATCGAAGCCGCCGTCGAAGCGACGAAACGCGGCGCTTACTATTTTCAGCCCAAGCCCCTCGATGCCAGCACCCTCAAGCTTCAGGTCGAGCGCGCCATGGAGCACAAGCAGATCAACGAAGAGAACAGCGCGTTGCGTCGCGCGCTCTCTACGATGAGCGGCGGCGCGGCTCCGGTGTTTCAAAGCCCATCCATGAAGCAAGTGGTGCGCACCATCGAGCGCGTGGCGCCCAGCGATGTTTCCATTCTCATCACCGGCGAAAGCGGCACGGGCAAGGAAGTCATTGCGGACCTCATTCATTCTCTCAGTCCCCGCAGCAAAGGCCCGAACGTCAAAGTGAACTGTGCGGCGCTGCCTCGGGAGCTGATCAAGAGCGAACTATTCGGCTCGGTGAAAGGCGCGTTCACCGGTGCGCAAGCGGATCGCGAAGGTCTGTTCCGCCAGGCCGAAGGCGGCACGCTATTGCTCGACGAACTCTCCGAAATGCCCATCGACACGCAGAGCAAGTTGCTGCGCGTATTGCAGGAAAAGGAAGTGCGCCCGGTCGGCGGCAAGACCAGTTATAAGATTGATTGCCGCGTGATCGCCGCTACGAACCGCGTGCCGGAAGAAGCGATCAAGGACGGCAAGATGCGCGAGGATTTGTTTTATCGCATCAGCGCCATCTCTATTTTCCTGCCGCCCTTGCGCGAGCGCCGGGAAGATATTGTCCCGCTGGCCTCGGCTTTTCTGAAACGTTTTGCCGCGCAAGCCAATCGTGTGATGACTGGCTTCTCGCCGGCCGCGGGCGAGTTGCTGCGCCGCTTCGATTGGCCGGGCAACGTCCGCCAGCTTCAGAACGAAGTGCAGCGCGCCGTGTTGATGGCCGAAGGCAACGTCATCGAGGAAAGCGATCTGGCCATCACCGTTTTCCAGGCGCCAACGGAGCAAGCCGCCGCGAGCAATCTCACGCTGATGGAAGCAATGGAACGCAACACCATTGCCCAGATGCTCAAGGACACGCGCGGCAACAAATTGGAAACCGCCAAGCGCCTCGGCATCGGCCGCCAGACGCTCTACAACAAGATCAAAATGTACGGCATCGAAACCTGATGCAGTGCGCGGGCCTTTGCGCCTGCGCGAACGACAGTGCCTTTCCAAAGACGATGCCAGGGAACATGGATTGGGTTTTGGCTGCTCCTCATATTTACGTTCGGCGCTTCCGCAGTTGAACGACAGATCATTGTTTCCACGAACACCGTCATGCGAGTCCTGGCGGCAAACCTCACCGGCGCTCCGCAAAAGTACGAACCCTTTGCCATCCGCATCATTCAAGGACTGAAGCCCGACATCATTGCGATCCAGGAATTCAACTACAGCAACAACACGCCCGCGCAGATTCGTTCCTTCATCGACACGGCGTTTGGCGCCAGCTTCAACTACTTCCGCGAGAGCGGGGCGGGATACGACATCCCCAATGGTATCGTCAGCCGTTTTCCGATTCTCACCAATGGCACTTGGGACGATCCGCAGATTCCCAATCGCGGCTTTGCCTGGGCGAAGCTCGATCTGCCGGGCACGAACGAACTCTTCGTCGTCAGCGTGCACTTGAAAGCCGGCGGCGGCAGCGACGCGAGCACGCGCAGCCTCGAAGCTACGGCGTTGAAGAACTTGATTCAAACCAATTGGCCTGCCAATGCCTGGATCGTCGTGGCGGGCGACTGCAACTTACAGAACCGGAGCGAAGCCGCGCTCACGACGTTGAAAACCATCCTGAGCGACGCGCCCATTCCCGCGGATCACAATGGCGACGCCGACACCAATGCCGGACGCAACAACCCGTACGATGTGGTGCTGCCCAGTTTCACCTTCGCGACCAACTTTGTTCCCGTCGTGGTCGGCGCGCAGACTTACAACAACGGCTTGGTCTTTGACTCGCGCGTCTTTCCGAACCTCAGCACCGTTCCTCCCGTGCAGACTGCCGACTCAGGCATGGCGCAACACATGGCCGTGCTGAAGGATTTCCGCATTCATTACACCATCACGAACCTCGTGGACGTTCCGCGCCCCTTGCTCGTGCTTTCAAAGACAAACTCCATTCGGTGGCAGACGGTTCCTGGGATTACTTACACGGTTGAGCGCAGCACCAACCTCACGAATTGGTCCAACGTGGCGCAGTTCACGGCCACCGCGATCAATGCCATCTTCACGAATGTCCTGACGGCGCAGCCGTATCAGTTCTATCGCGTGAGCTATTAAACCCGTTCTCCACCATGAGACAGGATGCAGCAATCGCACTTGCGGCTTGAGGTTCGTGGCGTGTCGCGCATCTTAAGCGGCAACGACTGGAATGTGCGTCAACCAATCAAGCTGTGAAGTCCGGAGACAACTTGGGCGTTCCTTTCGCGCCGCCCTCGCTTTCGCGCTTCTGTTCGCAACTTCTCATTTGTCCGTACGCGCCGCTGATCTGGCGGGCGCGCGCGAGCAATTCATTTCCGGCCAATACACCAACTGTGCGGCGCTTTGCCAGCAGGCCATCGCGAGTTCCGAATACGAGGAAGAATGGCGCGTGCTGTTGGTGAAATCACTCGCCGCTGCGGGCCAGTACGAACAAGCCGGCGGCGTGCTCTCGAATGCTTTGGAACGTTACTCTTGGAGCTTACCGCTGCGTTTGCTGGCGCACGAAGTGTTGCCGTATGCGGGCGAAACGAACCGCGCCGCCGAGGTGCTGCGTGAAATTGAGTCGCTCGTCGTCTCACGCCTGGACCGCGGCGTGCGCGATGCGGCCAGCATCGTCCTGATGGGCAAGGCGATTTTGTTGCTCGGTGCCGATCCGCGCAAAGTCCTCGATAATTATTACGAACCCGCACGCAAGGTGAACCCGGAAAGTCGCGACGTGTATCTCGCCATGGGAGATCTCGCGCTCGACAAAAATGATTTCGATCTCGCTGCCAAGCAATTCTCCGCCGGCTTGAAAAAGTTTCCCGACGATCCGGACATGCACTTCGGGTTGGCGCAGGCTTACCAATCCGGCGACCGCAAGCTGATGCTCAAGCACCTCAATGGTACTTTGGAAAACAATACAAATCACGTCGGCGCCATGCTATTGCTCGCGCGGCACCTGATCGCCGGAGAAGAGTATGAGGATGCCGAAGAGTTGCTGGAGCGCGCGTTCGCGGTGAATCCGTGGCAGCCCGAGGCGTGGGCTTATCGCGCGGTGCTGGCCCATTTGCGCAGCGACGTCGAGGGCGAGAAGGCCGCTCGTGAATCCGCGTTGAAATTTTGGCGCACGAATCCGGAGATCGATTTTCTCATCGGCCAAAACCTTTCGCAGAAATATCGCTTTGCCGAAGGCGCGGAGTATCAGCGACGCGCTCTGGCGTTCGACACCAGTTACGTCGCAGCGCGCGTTCAACTCGCGGAGGACTTGTTGCGTCTCGGCGATGAAGTCGATGGCTGGCGTCTCGCGGAGGAAGCGCACGCGCAGGACGAATACGATGTGACGAGTTTCAATCTTGTGACGCTCAAAGACAAACTCGCGAAGTTCCGCACGCTCACGAACGCCGACTTCATCGTCCGCATGGGCACGAACGAAGCGCCCATTTACGGCCAGCAAGTGCTCGCCTTGCTATCGCGCGCCAAGTCCAATCTCGTAGAGAAGTACGGCGTCACACTTCCACGCCAAACGGTGGTGGAAATTTTTCCCGAGCAACGCGACTTCGGCGTGCGCACGTTTGGCATCCCGGACAACCCCGGCTTTCTCGGTGTCTGCTTTGGCGCGGTCATCACGGCGAACAGCCCGGCCTCGCAGACGGCGCACCCGGCGAATTGGGAAGCGGTGCTGTGGCATGAATTTACGCACGTCATCACCCTCACCATGACGCGCAACAAAATGCCGCGCTGGCTCAGCGAAGGCATTTCCGTCCACGAGGAGTTGCAAGCGAACCCGTCATGGGGACAGCGCATGACGGTGCGTTATCGCGAGATGATTCTGGGCGAAGACTTCGTCCCGATCCGAGAATTGAGCAGCGCGTTTCTTGCGCCGAAGACGCCGGTGCATTTGCAGTTCGCGTATTACGAGTCCGCGCTGGCGATTGAGTTCATCGTGGAGAACTTTGGTTTCGATTCGATCCAGAAAATCCTGCGCGATCTCG
>DATHKK010000515.1:0-9578 GCA_035489355.1 Candidatus Limnocylindria bacterium | reverse complement strand
ATTCTCAAGAAACTGTGGCTTTCTAAGAGAACAACTATTTTTGCTGTCGGATTTGCGCCCGCTGCCACGTCATGTTTGTGAACATGAGCGAAACTGACTTGGAACTGCTGGCGCGCTATTCCCGGCAAAACGCCGAGGACGCGTTTGCTGAAATCGTGCGGCGCCATCTTGGTCTGATTTATTCCGCAGCGCTCCGCCAGGTTCGCTCTCCACAACTCGCGGAAGAAGTCGCCCAATCGGTTTTCCTCAAGCTCGCTCGACACGCGCGCGAACTCGCGTCCGGCGCCATCCTCACCGCGTGGCTGTATCAAGTGGCGCGCCGCGAGGCCGTTGATGTGGTACGTCGTGAAGCCAGCCGGCACTTGCGCGAACAAATCGCCATGGAGATGAACGCAATCAACGCAACCGATGATCCTTGGGTGCATATCGAACCGTTCCTCGACGAAGCCATGCACTCGCTGGATGAAACCGATCGCGCCGCGGTGTTGCTCCGCTACTTCGAGAATAAAAGCCTGCGCGAAGTGGGCGCTACGCTCGGCACGTCCGACGACGCCGCGCAAAAGCGCGTGAGCCGCGCGGTGGAACGATTGCGGGAATTCTTCAGCACTCGCGGCATCGCCGTCGGCGCCAGCGCGCTGGCATTGATTCTGTCTGCAAATGCGGTCCACGCCGCTCCGGTCGCGCTGGTTCAAACCATCAACACCGTTGCACTGGCTCAGGGAACCGCCGCGAGCGGAGCCACACTCACTCTTATCAAAGGAACATTAAAACTTATGGCATGGACAAACACGAAGACGGCCGTGGCGATTGGCGCGGTGGTCATACTCATCACCGGGACCACCGCCGTCATCCATCACCATCACCGTGAGCGGCAGGATGCGCGCGGCCATTTTCCGCGATCCATTTGGACCTTTGCCGGCTACACCAATCCCGAATCCGCCTTCCTCACCGGCGTATGGGCGCTTGGCAACGGCGATGATAACGCCTGGCTGGCCAGCGTGTCGCCGGACGAACACGCGCGAATGATGGACCGCGCCGCGCGCGGTGGCGGCGTCATCTTCAATGCCCAAGACCGCGACAACTTTCGCCAGATCACCGGCTACCGCATTATGGAAAAGCAGATTGTCTCGGCCGACGAGGTCATTATGAAAATCTACGCCGAGGGATTGAACGAGACGCAGAAATTTTCCATCCAGCGGATCGGCAGCGAATGGAAAGTGAACGGTCCAGTGCAGAATCCCGCTAATCGCGCCGCTCGCCCGTGATGGGTTGGCGAAGATTTCCGTATGAGATGCAGACGGGGTGGAAGGGCAGATAACCCCGTGTCCCTAATCGCGTAGCGATGCCCCGATGGTAGCCGTGGGATTCATCCCACGGTCAAAGCGGCCAACGGGCCGCGTCGCGTAGCGATGCTCGAACGTGTGGTACGGGCGGACGTGTTCAGCCGTCGCTACGCGACGGATTCGGGATGGCGAAACCGATCCGTGGGCTAAAGCCCATGGCTACCATCAAGCCTCGCTCTGCGAGGCCCGCCACGCGCCGCAGCCGAATCGCGTAGCGATGATCCGATGGTAGCCGTGGGATTCATCCCACGGTCAACGCAGCCAACGGGTTGCGTCGCGGAGCGACGCTTGAACGTGTGGTGTGAGCGGAATGTTCAGCCGCCGCTACGCGACGAATGGCGAATGGGGGCGCTGGACCGTGGGTTGAAACCCACGGCTACCATCATGAAGTCGCTCCGCGACTCTCACTTTGCACGTTCATTGGTGGTCGATCATGGTTCGAGGGTTTGCGCAAAGAGGCAGGCAGTAAAACCAAGATGTCGTCCATCCAAAGTTTTGCCACGGGCAAAATTTCCGAATGCTTTTAATGCGGCTTTGAAGTTTGAATCGGAAATTGCCAACAGAAAGATTGCGACCAGGGCCTCGTCGTTTTCAATCAGCCCCTCTTCGCGGCAAGTGTCATAAATCGCGCAAACTCGGAGAAATGCATCAATTTTGTCTCGCTGTCCCGAGAACCACCCAAACTTGGGAACGTGAGGAAGCGCTTTTCCCACGGCCACGGATGCACGCTCATATCGCCCGCAAAACTCGCCGAGTTCTTGTGGCGGCAATCCGGTGAGTGTCGCGAGGCCCCGTGCGAATTCATCGCGACTTGCGATGCCAGTATTCATTGGTCAGCAGTCAGCACACCCCACGGCATTGGCTTTCGCAATAGAAAAGTCGGGTTTGGCTGCTTGATGTTTCCGAAACCCCGCATAACGATTCGGCCATGGCTCAACCAGACCAAGTAAATGGGACAGAGGGATACGTCGCATACTTTGATATTCTCGGCTACCGTGAGATGACCAACGGTGGAAATTTCGAACCAGTTATCGCAGCCCTGAAACAAGTGAAATCCGATACCTTACGAGATCAAAAAAAACTTCATGCGTGTCAGATTCGTATGTTCGCGGACAGTGTCATTGTGTTCTGCACAAACGGAGATGCAGCATTCGTCGATTTTGCCGTGTACGCACGGCATCTCTTCACGAAGATGTTCAAAAAGGGAATGCCAATGCGCGGTGCGATCGCCAAAGGCACGTTCTTTTTTGAATCTGAGCTATACGCAGGGCGCCCGATTAATGAGGCAGTCGAGTATGCGAACGATCTCGAGTTTGCCGGTTGTGTCCTTACGCCAAGTGCTGAGGATCTTTGCCTTGGTCCGCACTTCGAAATAGAAGATCCAGTGTATGCGGAATTGGATGTTCCGTTGAAAAGCAAAGGCAGACAAAAAATGTATATTCTTAAACACGATCTACCGATAGACCGCGACTACGTGCGAAAGGCATTCCAGGCACATGGCAAAAATATCCCTCCTTCCGTCATGCCAAAGTTCAACAACACAATCGAAGTTTTGAAGAAAACGAAAAACACAACGCCTCTTCCGAAATGAATGCCACTCGGTGGCTAGAGCTTTGGATTTTCCACTCGTCTGCGGGTCATAGACGCTCCTTTTCAAGGGGGGGCGGCATGGCATTGCGTTGTTGGCAAAACTCTTCTAAATGCATTCATGATTAGACCCGTTCACCGAGTTTTGCTCCCGTATCTTTTTCTATGCGCAGTGGCTGGCGCAGCGGAACGTTCCGCGTATTTCCCCCCACCCGACGCCTCCGGTGGCTGGCGCACGGCGGCGAATGCGGCGCAGGTGCGCGAACTGGCCGGGATGGATTTGCCGCGGCTGGAGCAGGCGTGGGAGTTCACGCAGCGTTGCACGCAGAATGCGGGGTTGCTCGTGGTGCGGAATGGTTATCTCGTGTTCGAGAAGTATGTCGGGCGCGCGAGCCGCAACGTGAATCCGGACATGGCTTCGACGGGCAAGGCTTACACGAGCATCGCGTGCGGCATCATGCTCCAGGAGTATCGCGACAAGATCCCCGAGGGACTCGATACCAAAGTGTTCACACCGAAGTTTCTGCCGGAAGCCTTCAACGCGGACGGCAAACTTGATGACGAACGGCGCGCGGACATCACGCTCGGGCAACTCCTCTGCATGACGGGCGGCTACAATGGCGAAGGCGGCGCGCCCACGGCGGTGGTGATGGGAAAAGCGTTTCCGTTGAAGGCGTCGCCGGGACAAAGCATCAAGGACGTTGATGGTTCATCGTTGCGCTGCGCGATGTGGACGAACGCGGGCGCGGGCTATTCCTATTCGTCGCCGGAGCCGCACATCGCGTCGATGGTGCTGCGGCGCGTCATCGGCATGGAGTTGAAGGATTACATCGACACGCGGTTGGCCAAGCCGATGGGTTGGGGCGCGTGGGACTATTGTCTCCGGCGCGGCAACTTTGTGATGCCGCACGCGAATGGCGCGGGCAGCACGGCAGTCCACGCCACGGATGCATTGCGCTTCGGCTATTGCCTGCTGCGCGACGGCAAGCGGGGAGAGAAGCAACTCGTGCCGGCGGATTACGTCGCGCTGTGCAACAAGCCTTCGTTCTACAATCCGCATTGCCCCTACACGCTCCAGTTCGAGCAGAACTCGGACGGGCACGTCATCGGCGCGCCGCGCGATGCGTTTTGGAAATCGGGCGCGGGCGGCTTCGCGCTCCTCATCGTGCCGTCGCTGGATCTGGTGATTTACAAAATGGGCGGCAACAACGGGCAATACGATCCGACCTTCACCAATATTCCGCAGCCCGAGCCGAGTCACGAACGTGATGATTGGAAGCCGATTCAAAGCACACCGTTCATTGAAGGCAGCCGTGGTGGTGACGATGGCATTCGCCGCGTGCTGGAGATGGTGAGTGCGGCGGTCAGAACCAACTAATCGCGCGTGCGCTTTCTTTTCGCCGTCATGCTCCAGCCGAACTTGTTGAGGAAATGGAGAATGGCGGGAAGGACGGTGAGCGCCGCCAGCATGCACGTGCCGGTGCCAATCGCCATCACGGCGCCGAGACTCGATATGCCTTGGTGCTTCGCCACGAGGAGGCTGCCGAAACCCGCAATCGTATTGAGCGCGGAGACGAGCACGGCTTTGCCAGTGCTCGTGGCCATGATGCTCGGATGCGGGTGCTCGGCGAATCGGTTCAGGATGTGAATGCTGTTGGTTACGCCGATTCCAATCACAAGCGTGAGCGACATGATGTTCACCGGATTAAATGGGATGTGGAGCAAGGTCATCACTCCGAGCATCCAGACGAATCCAAGGACGACCGGCACGAAGGCCAATAGCACGGAGCCGAGGCGGCGAAAGTGGAGCAACACCATGAGGGCGATCACAGCGGCGGCGTAGGCGCCGGCTTTTTGGAAGCTCTCTTTCACCATTGAGGTGTATTCGTAAATCTGCACCGGCGAGCCGGTCACGTCGGGAACCACCGTCCGCAGCTCTTCGACGAATTCCTTTTGCACCGGGCGCTGCCATACGTCGCCACGCGGATAGATCTGGAGCAAAAATTTCCCGGAATGGCTGATAAATCGTTCGCGCAGGAACGCTGGAATGTCCTCGACGGCCACCCGCCCGCTCGCGTCCTGGTCGCGGATGAGCGAGATCGTTTCCTGGAGATCGCCGAGTAAGGCCCGTTGCAGCGCGGTCAAGCCGGCGGACGCGTGGCCGGGATTGTCTTCCATCGTGCGTTGCAAGTGGTCCACCGCATCGCGTAGCGCGCTCACTTCCGCCGCGAGTTTTTCCTGGCCGCGCTCGCTCTTGATTTTGCCCACGGCCACTCCGAGGGCGAGCCGGAGCGACGTGAGATTGCGATCGAACTGCGCTATGTCCACCGGCTTCATGTCTGGCGGCGGAATGCGGATGTCGCCAATGCGCGTTTTGATTTCGCGCAATGCAGCGAGTTTGCGGGTCTGATCCTCGGTCAGGAATTTCACCATGGAGCTGACGCTCGCCACGGAAGGTAGCGCTTTGAGTGTCTCTTCCAACGTGACCGCCTCGGGCAGCGAGTCCGCAACGACCACGGCGGAAAGCAGCGATTGCGAGCCGGACTCCATCAGCTTTTCTCCGAGATCGACAGCGGGAAGGCCTTCCGTTTGCAGGTGCAGCAGATTGTAATCGAACTTCATGCGGGGAATTTGCGCCGCCGCGAGGAGAGTGAGCACCGTGCCGCAAACGATGACGAGCCGCGGGCGTTTCAACCAAACCTGTTCGATGCTGGCTCGCCGGCTGTAACGCCGCCGCGCTGACTCATCGGGTAGGTCCTTGCCCCCGCGCGCCAGCATCAGGGGCAGGAGTGTCACCATGGGAACGATGCACACCAGGAGACCCACGCCCGAGATGAGGCCCATCTCGCGCACGCCTTTGAAATCGGTGAGCAGCATCGCCAGGAAAGCACCCGCCGTGGTAAAGCCGCTCGTGAAAATTCCCGTGCCGGCAAATGTCAGCGCCTTGCGGATGGCGGCGCGCTGATCCTTGCCCGCGCGCAATTCCTCTTCGTAGCGGGAGATCAAGTGGACCCCGAAATCGATCGCGAGGCCGATGAGAATCGGCACCAACGTAATGCTCACGATATTGAGATGTCCGACAGCCAGCGTGGCAAATCCCAGCGTGTAACCAATCCCCACGAGCAAACAAACGGTGGCCATGGCCGGTCGGCGAATTTCGTGATACCCGCAAATAAAAATGGTCGCCACCAGCACGAGGGCCACCAGCGCGGCGCGATGCACGTCCTGTTCGGCCTGCCGCGTCTCATCATAATTGAGCACTGGCTCGCCAGTGATGCCCGCATTCACGCCCGGCACGTCGGATTGCGTTTCGCGCACCAGTTCGCGCAAGCGCAGCACGGCCTGCTGTTCGACGGCTTCGCTCGCGGCATTGGCGAGCACGGCGTAGATCTGGTTGCTGGCAAACGTGAGATAAAGGCTCCGGTCGCCAAAGAACGCGGTGACACCCGGCGCCGGCGCGACGCCCGTTCCCGAAACGCTCCGGGACGACTCATCCACGATACGGCGCAGCACGGGCAAGGCGCTCGACAGGACGGAGCGCTGGGTGCTCGTCGTTCCCTCCGCCTGGCGCAACTGACGATCCACCAGTTCGAACAGCGCGTTCAAGCCGTCCACCTGTGAGAACGTTTGGATCACCGGCGCGTTCTCATTGAGCGTGCGCCGCAAATCGTCCAGCGTTTCCTCGGGCAAAAAGAGCAACGCTTTGGGACCCATCAGCTTCAAATCGCCTTTGTAATAAACGTCCTGAAAAACGGCCGGCTCATTACGCAGCTTGGAAGCCAGTTGCTCGACGAATCGCCGGTTCTTGTCCTGGTTCTCGCTTTCCACGATCGCCACCAGGCTGTCCTGATATTTGAATTCCTGTTTCAGCAACAGATGGGTCTTCTGGTACTTCTCGTCGGCGGATACGAGATCGTTGCGGTTGGTGGTGAACCGGAGATGGGTTGCGGTGTAAACCACGCAGATCACCAGCAGCGCGATCTGGGGAAAGACAAACCAGAGAGGATGCGCCAGCAGGCGATCCGCCAGCTTGTGCAACAGCCGACAGGCCAGTTGTTCGTGCAATGGGCGCATTCAAGTTCCAGCGCCACCCAGGCGCCGGGCCTCCGGCCCCAACTTGCCTTTCTTCGTGTGAGATTTCCAGCACGACCGCCGAAGGTAGCGCCTTTCGTTAGCTTTGGCAGATCGAGGACAGGCGCTCACCCAAGGTAGGCGCTCGGTGCGGCAACCCTGGGCTAATGGATGGAATCTTGTTGGAATTCAACGCCCGAATTCCCGAAAGGCATTACAACTAAGCGGCCAGCGGCGTGGCGCCAAACTGTTCGGTGAGTTCCGCAAACGCCTTCTGCGCGTCCAACCAGCGAGAGTCTTTCGTAATCTCCGTCATGGATGACTGCGTGTTGTTGCACAGGAGATACAATTCGTCGCCCACACATACAAACGCCTCGAAGCCCGTGCCGACCGCGTGACGGGAAAAATCAAAGTGACCCGGCTCGTGTTTTGTCGTGAGCAATTCGCCGCGCAACGCGCCGAGGTCATTCACAAAGTTCGCTTGGAAATGTTCTTTGCGCGGCCCTTGATACGCGATGATGCGTTCATGGCCGTGCTGCAGCGAGACGATGGCCCACTCGTCGAACACAACGTTGCCGTAGCGGGCGTTCATGTCCTCCGAGCAATGCTTCACCAAATCAAGGGCTTGCGAAAATGTCATAGCGTTTCGTTTCAGTTAGCGGCAACGCATCTGCCAACTTTAGTTTTGGTGCGGCGTTTGTGTGCCTTTGCTCAACCACAATTTTTCTTGCTCGCGTATTGAACCTTCTGTTCAAAGGCGCATCGTATCTTCACACAACGCATGAAAGAACAACCGCTTCGCACCACCGTCATTGGCAGCTACCCGTTTCCGTCGTGGCTCGAATTTTCCTGCGAACACCTGGACCGCTTCGGTGGTTCCGATCGAGAGGAACTCATTGATGACGCCGTGGCGACCGCTGTGCGCGATCAACTCGAGGCCGGGCTCGATGTCATTACCGATGGCGAGCAGACGCGGCTCGATTTCAATTTGTCCTTCTACGGATTCATCGAAGGAATCGAACTGGAATCCGCGTCGCCGCGGCGCTTCGGGCCTCCCGCCCACGACCAGCGCGGCAAACACAAAGTCATCGGCGAATTGCGCGCCCCGCGTGGTCTTGGAACAGTCGAGGACTTCAAACGCCTCCAGCGTATCTCCGCTTCTCAACTCTCAACCTTCAACCCTCAACCCGCCTTGAAGGCCAGCGTCCCCGGCCCCTACACGCTCAGCGGACGGCTCGTTCCGAACGCTCAGTATCCTGACCGTTACGCGCTGACCGAAGCTCTCTTGCCTCTGGTGCGTTTTGAGTTGGAATCCCTCGTCGCCGCCGGCTGCCGCGAGATTACCGTTGATGAGCCATCGATGAGTTGCTACGCGCATCGCGAAGACCCGAAACGTTTCGTGGACATCTTCAATCGCACCGTGGAATCCGTCGCCGGCAAGTGCCATCTCTCCACGCACCTTTGCTTTGGCAATTACAAGGGCCGCGCCGTCGGGCCGCGCCAGTACGCTCCGATGTTTCCTGCATTTCTCGACATGCGCGTGGATGAGATTCACGTGGAGATGGCAAGCCGCGAATTCGCCGAACTGGATTTGATCCGCGCCATTGCCACGACGAAGGATGTCGCCGTCGGCATCATCGACGTGAAGAGCTACTACATTGAAACGGTGGACGACGTGGCGAACCGCGTGCGCGCCTGCCTCAACTTCGCGGCCCCAGATCGGCTGTCCTTTGCACCCGACTGCGGGCTGAGCCAGACCGCGCGATGGGCGGCGAAGCAGAAGTTGAAGAATATGTGTGAGGGAGTCGGGAAGGTGCGGGAAGATCTCGTGCGATAACTTTGGCCCCGCATGCACGCCACACTCAAAATTGTTACGCAATTGCCTCTGAAAGAATTGTGGCGTGATGACAGATTCACGACCACCTCTCGTCACAGGTCACTGACAGCAGAAGACATCACAGGCTTGCTGCGAGTCAGTCGTGTTCAGTTCGTTGTCGCCGATGTTGGCGCTTCACCGCGCTGGATTCCCCTCGGAGCGTGCTTCGACTTTTGGAACACTGAGGTGCGGAGTCATTTGGCAGCACCGGAGTCAAATGCCTTTTTGGACGAATTCTCAGACGGTTACTTTTATTTCGCAGCAGAGTGGAGCAGCAGCGATGTAGCAGCACCCATTGTTGTTTTAGACAAACACCATTGATATACGGGTTAAAAGTGCACTTCAGCAGATTCCCTCTATACCGCCCCTTCGGTCTGGAAGGGCCTCTCGTCAGCAACAGATGCTGAGCTTGATCGTTGGATTTCACCCCGGTTGACGCTCCCCTCGCCTCTCGTTAGCTTCCGTCCACGATGATTTCAGCCGCAGCAGCAAATAAAACCACCACCGCCCCGAGCTTTCGCGTGGGCGACGAACGGTTGATCAAGGTCAGCCCTAGCGCGGCGCAAAAAGTGAGTTCTCTGCTCACCCGGCAGAATCGTCCACAAGGCGTGCTGCGGGTGGCTGTCATCGGCGGCGGTTGCTCCGGGTTGCAATACAAGATGGATTTGCAGGACGCGCCCGCCTCGCGCGACATCCTTGTG
>DATHKK010000514.1:0-4255 GCA_035489355.1 Candidatus Limnocylindria bacterium | reverse complement strand
CGTAAACGAAAATGACGAACGCCAGGACGAACCACACTGCCGCTTCGATAAGATTGCCGTCGCGTTCAACATCCATTGGATGGCCGACTCATACCGGGACGAGGCCGGTTTGGCGAGCCTGGTTCGGTGCGCTATTGTTTTTCACGAGGAGCCACAAACAAAGCCACGCGCGGCACGTATCGAGTGGCGTCTGAAACGACATGTCTATGATTGTGGAAAACAAAGCCCGGCCATGGCGCATCAAAACCATCGAACACTTTGCCAGCTTCTTCCACGCGTGACTCTGAATCCTCACTGGTCGATCGGCGCCATCACCACGTTGATCATGATTTGCTTGAGCTTTGCGGCGGCACCGGGCAGCACCTATCGCTACTCGTTCCTGTTCCTCGGGGCAGCGGTGTGGGCGGGCTATGCGGTGCGTCGCCAGTTGCTCCTGCACCCGTTTCACTTCGCGCTGCTCTGCTCGGGCTTGCTCCTGCACAATCTCGGGGTATTTGGCTATTATCGCCGCGAGTTCTTCGGCCTGCAGTTCGATACTTACGTCCATTTTTACTTCGGCTTCGTGTGCGCCATGGATTGAAACTCGCCTACGGAATCACGGGCTGGCGTTTGTGGCTCACGGTCACGCTCGGCATCCTCGGCTTCGGCGCGATTCACGAACTCATCGAATACTTCAGCACGCTGGCGATGGGGCCGGAACGCGGGATGTTGAAAACGCTGGCCGACGATCCCTACGACACGCAGAAAGATTTGCTGAATAATCTGCTGGGAACTCAATTGACCGCTGATCGTTTCAGCGGTATGGAACACGAGGCAGCGAAAACGCGATCTCAAAGTTTCTCAATCACTCGCTTCGCCACGAAGGGAATGATGTCCCGCTGGTTCGCGTGTCCGGTCGTGAAGATGACGAGTACGAATTTCCGTCCGTCGGACAACTCGACATAGGCCGCGTCGTGGCGTGTCGTGCTCGTCCATCCCGCCTTCGACCAAAGCTTCGCATCACGCGGAAGACCGCCAGCCGTGAACCCGTGCGCCTGATCGTCCGCATCGCTGGTCTTGGCCAATGGATCGCGCGCCAACAGTTTCATCATGTCGCCGCTGCGAGCCGCGGAGATACATTGGCCGAGGGCCATTTCCGCTAACAGGCGAGCGGTCGCACTGGTGGTGAGCGCGTTTCGGTTCCCAAAATTCTTGCCCACCCAAACCCGCTCGCGGCCGTACGGTCCGTCGCCCCACGGCTTCTGGTTCGCATTGATGTTCGTGTAGCCGAGCGACGCGAAATAGCGATTCACCGCGTTGCGTTTCTCGTCCCACGCTTTCATCTCGGCGGCGGACAACTCCGGTCCGCCCGTCGTGCCGGTGATCGAATCGAGCACGTAGTGCGTCGCGTCATTCGAGGAATCCACAATCATGTCGCGCAAGGCGCGGCGCAATTCCTCGGAGTCCGCAAGCAACCCGTCTTCCATCCAGTGATGCGCGGCGGCGAGATAAAACAATTTCACTACACTCGCCGGATAAATCGCCGCGCCGCCGCGAACGCTGGCGCTCTTGAGCGCGTTCGGCTCGCGCAAATCCACGAGTGTGATCGCGAACTGGTTGGTCTGAAGTTTTTTGGGCGCAAATTCCTTGAGCGTTGCCGCCGCGACTTCCTCGACGATTGTTTGGAGCCGCGAATCCGGCACGGCCCACGAATGCGAATCGGCGGCGATCATGGTGTTGAAGGAAAACAAAAGAACTCCGGCGCAGCATGCCAACTGAAAATTGAAGAGCTTCTTCATTCCATTCTCTCCAAAAAGCGCATCACGGAATCACCATGCTTCATGAACTTCCGTTCGCGCCAGTGCATCGGCAATGCCAGCGTGTCGCGCCTCGCATGGCCCAGCACCAGCAAGCCATCCGGCGCCAGCACCCGGGGAAGATTTTCATCGTCGAGCAGCCGTTGCGCGAACGACTCCGAGCGGTGGCCCACGTTCTTTTCACCGTAAGGCGGATCGGCGACGATCAGATCGAACATCTCCCCTGCTCCCGCGAGTTGCGGCAACGCCGTGAAGACGTCTTGCACGCGCACCCGAAAAGATTCCGGCGGCAGTTTCATCATGGCGAAGTTTTCTTCAATCACTCGCGCATGTCGGGGCGACAGCTCGATGCACAACGCTTCCCGCGCGCCGCGGCTGAGACATTCGAGACTAAGCGCGCCGGTGCCGCCGAACAGTTCCAGCACACGCGAGCCGGGCACACGCGCGGCGAGACTGTTGAAGAGCGCCTGCCGCACGAGGTCCGGCGTGGGACGCACGTCCAGCCCCTTCGGCGCTTTTAGAATGCGTCCGCCCGCGACGCCTCCGATGATCCGCATGAGTGAGTTGTGGCTGAACACGAGGAGCGCATCAAGTACGGCGAGAGCGATGGGTGCGATTGAAACTGCCGGGCATGTGGCAGCGGGCGTCTCACCTGCTGTAGAGCCGCGGCGTCCCGCCCGGCGGAACCAGCCCGAATCAGGAACAAGGGGTCGAACACATCGCACGCTCTGGAAAGGTGGACTACCCGATCCGGGCGGCGAGACGCCAGCCCTCTACGTCAGGCGGGACGCCTGACGCCACAGTTCCGGTTTCGCGGCGACCAACGGCGATCTTGAAGTTTAGAATTTGATGTTTGTTTGGAGCTTGGGATTTGGGATTTGGAATTTCTCTCCCCTCGCCCAGGACCGTTGCTTTGACACGCAATTTCGCCGTCGTTAGCTTGGCGCGGCATGGAAGTTCTGCACGCGCCGTGGCGCATCGAATACATCCTTGGCCCGAAAGCGCCGCCCGGCGGTGGCTCGATCTTTACGCACATCGCGCAATCCAGCGATGACGAAGCGAACTACGTCGTCGCGCGCGGACGTTCGTGCTTCGCCATGCTGAATAGTTACCCATACTCCGGCGGACATCTCATGGTCGTTCCTTATCGCGAGGTGCCGGACTTCGACGATCTGCTCGATGACGAACTGTTGGAGTTGATGAAGTTCACGCGGCGCTGTCAGCACGCTTTGACGAAGGCGATGCAGCCGCATGGTTTCAACATCGGGGTGAATCTCGGCAAGGTCGCGGGCGCGGGCATTCAGGAACACCTGCACATTCACATCGTGCCGCGATGGAGTGGTGACAGTAATTTTATGCCGGTCATCGCGAGCACCACTGTGGTGCCGGAAGCGCTCAAGGAAACGGCGGCGAAATTGCGCGCCGCGCTCGCGGAACAACAAAGTTAAAGCCATGCCCACGGAAACGCTCCATTTCGAAAACGCGCGCGTCGCCCAGCAATTGTTCGCGAACGACTCGCACAATCTCGACGCGCTGGAAACGGGCCTGGCCGTGAAGGCCACGTCGCGCGAGGGATGGATCAAGCTCGATGGGAGCAAGGAAGATCTCGAGCGCGCCAAGAACCTGTTTCAGTTACTGGAGACATCGTTGCGATCGGGCACGACGATTCGCACGCGCGATTTTTCCCAGGCGTTGAGCATCGTGAAGAATGAAGGTGTCGATGCGTTACGCGACCTTTATGCGGAACGGATTACCACTTCGCCGCGGAAGGGAACCGTTACTCCCAAGACGACGGGCCAGCGCAAGTACGTGCAAGCCATCCGCGCGCACGATGTGACCTTTGGCATCGGCCCGGCCGGCACGGGCAAGACTTATCTCGCGATGGCGATGGCCGTCTCCGCGCTGCGCGAAGAGAAGGTTTCGCGCATCATTCTGACACGCCCCGCTGTGGAGGCCGGCGAGGCGCTTGGTTTTCTGCCCGGCGACCTTTACGAAAAGATCACGCCGTATCTTCGTCCGCTGCACGACGCGCTGCACGACATGATGCCGGTCGAGGACATCCAGAAAAACATGGAACGCGCGGTGATTGAAGTGGCGCCGCTCGCTTACATGCGCGGCCGCACGCTGAACAACGCTTTCATCGTTCTCGACGAAGCGCAGAACTCGACGGCCGAACAGATGTTCATGTTCCTGACACGTCTCGGCCACGGCTCCAAAGCAGTCATCACCGGCGACCCGACGCAGATCGATCTGCCGGGGCACAAGCAATCGGGCCTGATTGAATCGGTGAAGGCGCTGCGCCATACCGACGGAATTTCTATCGTCGAATTTACGCGCAAGGACGTCGTGCGGCATCCGCTCGTGCAGCGCATCATCGAGGCGTACGAAGAACACCGACGCAAACCGTGAGCGAGTTCGTCCTGTGCAATCGCCAGCGCACGCGCGCATTGAAATTGACT
>DATHKK010000513.1:0-2056 GCA_035489355.1 Candidatus Limnocylindria bacterium | reverse complement strand
CGCGCGCGAAGAGTTCATCTACAACGCCGTCCGCGAGAAGATTGCGCGAGAGAGTGGAGGTAGCGCGCCTAATCCGCTGGACAAATTGGAGAACGCGACTGCTCAGGTAGATGCGCTGATGTTCCTGCTTATCGAGTACATCAACAGCAGCAATGCCGATGCGATTGGTTTGCATGTCCAAACCCGGATCGGTCTGGTGCATTTGAAGAAGAGTGCCGATGCCGCTTTGGAGGAAGCTTATGCAGCCGCGCAACAAGGCATCGCGGAAATGAAAGGCGGTGCGCGATGAAAACGAACATTCCGACTGTCGCGCGGCCCGTTGAACAATTGCCGGAGCACGATGCCGTGCTTGAACCGAAGTTGCGGGCGCGGTGCTCCGCTACGGACGCTAAGGCGCGTGCCAGGCTTGCTGAACAGTTGATGCAGTGGGCGGAGCAATTAAGAGAATCAGTCGCCCTCATGGACCTGCGGTTGGCGGCTGAGATGCCCACACCAAAAGTGCCGCGCGGTTTCTTCCTGGTGAACATGGCGCAGTGGCGTCGTGAGAAAATCGAGGCACTCGCAAAGGAGTGCGGATACGAAATGCGCGCCGTGATCGGGTGGGCCGTCACGAAAACATGGATGGAACTGGAAGACCAAATCCGTGTCGCGCAACTGATGGGCGTGCATCCGCAAGACTGCCGTTCATTCATCCACGGGGAAAAGCAGAACTGAACAGGCCAGCGCCGGCCGGGAGCAGCTCGGCTGGCGCGGTCGCTTCACGCGATGAATACGCCCGATCCATTCGCACATTCCCGAGTGCTCTTCTACACGGCCGGTAGTACGGCCGCCGCGCTCGTTACGAATCGCGGCGGCCGTCGCCAACAGAAGCCAATGCAGTTCCCCGACGCGCACCGGGCGTTGACCTGGTGTTTGGAAAAAGGCGCGGCCTTCGTGTGCTTGCCACGCCCGCCCGCGCCCGCTAGGAATTAGAAGTCTGTCCGACTGCGTGCGCCCGCTGCAAGTGCAGCGGGCTTTTTATTTAGGGCTGTCAGGATTTACGAGCTGGCCGATGGTGGCATTTCTCAAGCACACGTCGGAGGCGTCGTTCTTGAAAGGTGGCGACGCATTGGAAGCCGAAAGCAATCGCTTTCAGGATGTAGGCAATGACGGTAAGGACATGCATGAACGTGTCCGGGAAGGGATTCGGAATCATAGGGGTCTAGCTTTTACTTTGTTCTTGTTGTGGACTGTCGAGCGGGGCTTTCGGTGGGAGGTTCAACAGAACCTTCGTTCGCCCTGCTGTGGGCAGGAGTTCACATCGGCACCTGTTTCCATCGCCTTGAGTCTGATTTGTCATCAAGGGAACACATGCGCCCGCAACGTCGAACGTCAATGCGAGGAGTTTTTTTTGAATTGCGGTGCGTGGTCAGCGTTTGCTACATGGCCACGATGCGGATCACTTCAGCACTTCAGTCCGCATCGCCAGATCACCGGACGATGCCAGGTCAAACACTCCTCTTGGCTAAAGTCACGAGCGACGGCAGCGGAGGCTTCCGCGTCACGCCTGAAAAGCCTTTGGAAGAAATCCCATCAGCCGTAGCGGCGAAGCTGCTCAGCATGTCACGCGGCAATCTCTGCCTCGTCGTCAACAGCACGCTTGGCCAAAAGCATCTCCGCTGGCGCTGGCTCACGCCGCGCAAAGGCAAGCGCCTCTTTGAGCGCGAGTCGGTCGTTGCGTATCGAGAAGCGGTGAAGCGGTTGGAATGATCGCAGCGCCTCTGCCGCCGGCTGCAATAGCTCGGCAGCAGAGGAAGGGGAGCGGTCGGAAAAGTGTCCTGTGTCCTGTTTTTCGGATCGCGGATCACACCTCCTAATCTTCCCCGAGCACTTTTGCAGAATGGGGGTGTGATCCGTACGGAACGCGCGTAAACATTGATCGGCTCGGATCACACCCTCCAGTGAATCTGCAAAACTAGGCCGCAAAGAGAGCGGTCAGAATCTCGTCTGGAAACATGCAGCAAAGCCCCGTCTTTCGGGCTTCTTCAGGCTCTTAAGGGATATTTCAGGATCTGCA
>DATHKK010000512.1:0-3354 GCA_035489355.1 Candidatus Limnocylindria bacterium | reverse complement strand
CGCGAAGCTCAAGGAGATTCAACCCAAGTTGCCAGCGGGTGTGCAAATCATCCCGGTCTATGACCGTACCGTGCTGGTGGACCGCACCATTCGCACGGTCGAAACCAGTTTGTTCGAGGGCGCGATTCTCGTGGTGGTGGTGTTGCTGATAATGCTCGGCAACTGGCGCGCGGCGCTGATTGTCGCAATGGCCATTCCCTTGTCATTGCTCTTCGCCATGACTGGCATGGTGCAAAGCCACGTTTCTGGAAATCTGATGAGTCTCGGCGCGATTGACTTCGGACTCATCATCGACGGCGCGGTCGTAATGGTGGAAAACATCATCCGCCATCTCGCCGAGAAGCAACACAAACTCGGGCGCAGACTCACTCCAACCGAGCGCTCACATGAAGTGCTCATAAGCGCCAAGGAAGTTGCCAGCCCGATGTTCTTCGGCGTAATCATCATCACCGTCGTTTACTTCCCGATCCTCGCGTTGACCGGTATCGAGGGGAAAATGTTCAAGCCGATGGCTATCACGGTCATCTTCGCACTCATGGGCGCGCTGGTGCTCGCCCTCACGCTTATGCCGGCACTGTGTTCCTATTTTCTCGGCGGCAACATAAGCGAAAAGGATTCGTTCCTGGTGAAACTCGCCAAAAAGGGCTACTCGCCGTTGCTCAACTTCTCTCTTCGCGATCGCTGGGTCGTCACTGCTATTGCGCTGGGATTGTTCGCGGTGTCAGTCTTCGTGTTCACGCGATTGGGCGCGGAGTTTGTGCCGCAACTGGATGAAGGCTCGTTTGCCACGCACATGATTCGCACCACCAGCATCGGCCTCGACGCGAGCATCGACATGCAAAAGCGCGGCGAAAAGGTGCTCTTGCAGTTCCCCGAAGTGGATTACGTCTTCAGCCGTATTGGCACTGCGGAAGTCGCCACCGATCCGATGGGCGTGAACGTAGCCGACACCTACATCATGTTCAAACCCGCGCACAAGTGGCGGAAGGTGGACGGCAAAACGATCACCAAGGATGAACTCGCCAATCTCATGACCGTGGAACTCGGCAAGCACGTTCCCGGCGAGGCTCATCTGTTCAGCCAGCCCATCGAGATGCGCTTCAATGAAATTCTCGAAGGCACACGCGCCGACATCGCAGTGAAAGTGTTCGGTGAAGACTTTGCGGAGATCGAGAAGATTGCCAGCGAGGCCCGCGAGATTCTGGAAAAAATTCCGGGCGCGGCAGATGTCGAATTCGACGCGCTCGGCAAAGCGCCGTTGCTGGAAATCGTTCCCAGGCGCGAGGCCATGAGCAAATACAACCTGCACGCGGCCGAGTTGAATCACGTGGTGGACGCCGCTCTGGCCGGAAAGGAAGTGGGCAAGCTCATCGAAGGCAACCGGCGGTTCGACATTGTGATTCGCTTGCAGGAGGAACTCCGGCAGCAGGTCGAGGAATTGAAGCGCCTGCCAGTGCGGCTGGACGACGGTGGTTTACTCACGCTCGGGGAAGTCGCCGACTTTCAGGTGAAGGAACAGGTCGCGGCGATCGCTCGCGAGTTCAGTCAACGCCGCGCCGCGATCATGATCAATTTGCGTGGACGCGACGTGGAGAGTTTCGTCCTCGAAGCGCAGAAGAAAGTTGCCGAACAGATCAAACTGCCCGAGGGCTATACCATCGAGTTCGGCGGACAGTTCAAGAACCTGCAAGAGGCGCGCAAACGATTGATGGTCGTCGTGCCCGTCGCACTCGCGCTCATTTTCATCCTCGTGTTCATGGCGCTCGGCAGCTTGCGGCAAACTTTCCTTGTCTATACTGGCATTCCGCTCGCGGTCACGGGCGGCATCTTCGCGCTGTGGGCGCGCGGGCTGCCCTTCAGCATTTCGGCCGGCGTCGGTTTCATTGCGCTCAGTGGCGTGGCGGTTCTGAACGGGTTGATGATGATTAGCTATTTCAACCTATTGCGCGAAAAAGGCCGCGACGTGAACGCGAGCGTGCGCGAGGGTGCGATGACTCGTTTGCGTCCCGTACTCATGACAGCACTGGTCGCTTCGCTTGGCTTTGTGCCGATGGCGCTGGCACATGGAGCGGGCGCGGAAGTGCAGAAACCACTCGCGACCGTCGTGATTGGCGGAATCCTCAGCTCGACTTTCCTGACCTTGGTTTTGCTTCCGACGCTCTACGAGTGGCTGGAAGGAAGAAAAGAACGAAAAGACAAACGCGACGCGGAACCGAAAGCGCCGCCTGCGGGGGCGGGCGAGCCGCCGATTGGTGCCGTGGAGTCAACTCATTGAACCTGAAGACATCGCCATGAACCGCAAAAAGGAAGTAGCAAAGTTCTTCGCCGGTGCGGCTGCCTGGGAAACCTTGGGGCATTTGCTCATGCCCTTCAGCGGCCTGTTGCCGCTCCGAGTGTTTGGCTTCACCTACACGCAAACAATGAACACCGTTCAAATCATCGTTGCGGCGATCATTTCGCTGCTTCTGGTCTATTCCGCGTGGATCAAAAACGCTTCACCGAAGAATGCACCATGAACTTTAGCGGTCTGCCAACCGGCAGCCGCGCCATCAACAGAAACCATCAAAAAAAAGATAAACATGAACATGAAAACATCATTACTCACATTGGCCGGCGTCCTTTGCGCCGGGTTACTCACCGTTGGTGCTGCGGACGACCACAAACATCTCGCCACGCCCAAAGGTGGAAAGCTCCTCGACAAGACCGAGCCGCACGCCGAGTTCGTCGTCGAGAAGGACCGCAGCGTCACCATCAACTTCTACAACCACGACATGAAGCCCATGGCAGCCACCACGCAGACTGTCACCGCCATTGCTGACGCCAAAGGCGGCAAGGAGACGCTCCAGTTCGAGAAAAAGGGCGACTCGCTCGTGAGCAAAACGAAGTTGCCCGAAGGCGACGGATACAACGTCGTGGTGCAGTTCAAACAAACCGCCGAAGCGAAGCCGCAAAACATTCGTTTCAAACTCGACATGCACTCCTGCGGCGAGTGCAAGCGTGCTGAATACGCCTGCGTCTGCGACCACTGAAGAACATTTACGACCGCTCGCCGTCGGATTGCCTTTGGGTTTGCGTCCGTGGCGGGCGGGCCGGGTCGTAGACATACGAACGATGGAAAGGAACGACGATGAAAACTGAAATTGTGCCTCGCCTCACGCGTTCGCTCATGCTCGTTACCCTGTGTCTCGCTGCTTGCGACACGTGGGCGCGATCTCCGCAAGCGCGTGAACTGTGCGGCGTGTTGCAGAATATCAATGGCGAAGCTCGCCCGCTGACGCTCGCGGCAGAAAAGAAAGAACGCCCGCTCGCGGTGATCTGGAAGAATGACACGAAGTTTCTCAAGAACTGAAACTC
>DATHKK010000511.1:0-4357 GCA_035489355.1 Candidatus Limnocylindria bacterium | reverse complement strand
CCATTGCGCGCGGTCTGAGGTTGAACGAATACGGCTTGTTCCGTTCGAAAGAGGAGACGCGCGATCCGAAGCTGCTCGTGCCGTGTCAGAGCGAGGAACAGATTTTCGCGGAGCTGGGGCTCGACTTTGTCGAACCGGAACTGCGCGAGGACTCCGGCGAATTCGAAGCGGCGGAGCGGCATCGTTTGCCGCGTTTGATCGAGTGGACCGATCTCAAAGGCTCGTTGCACAACCACTCCAACTGGAGCGATGGGCGCAACACGCTTGAAGAAATCGCGACGCACATGCAGGAACTGGGGCTGGCCTATTGGGCTGTCACCGATCACTCGAAATCATCGTACCAAGCCAACGGTCTGGATGCGCCGCGGTTGCGCGAGGAGATCAAGGCCGTGCGCGAGTTGAACAAACGCCTCGCAGATTCCGGCACCGACTTTCGCATGTTGATCGGCACGGAGGTGGACATTCTCAATGATGGCCTGGACTTCCCCGATGAGGTGCTGGCTGAACTCGATGTGGTCGTGGCCAGCATCCATCAAGGTTTCACGCAGACCGAAGCGGAGACGACGAAGCGTCTCGTGCGCGCGGCGGAAAACAAGTTCGTCCACATGCTGGGCCACCTCTGCGGACGGCTCCTGCTCGAACGCGAAGGTTGCAACGTGAACCACGGCGCCGTCATCGACGCGTGCGCCGCGACGGGGACGTGGATCGAACTGAACGCCAGCCCGTATCGCTTCGACATGGATTGGCGTCACTGGAAACACGCGAAAAATAAAGGCGTGAAGTGCGTGATCAACTGCGACGCGCACCGCTTCGAACACGTCGGCTACCTGCGTCTCGGCGCCGGCATCGCGCGCAAAGGCTGGCTGACGAAAAAGGATGTGATGAACACACTGCCGCTGGATCGATTGAAAGAAGAACTGCGGCGTAAGCGCGGCTAATATCCATCCACCGCTTCGCGGCGGCGGCGCAGCTTTTCTTTCGCAGTTGCTTTGCTCTCGTAAAAAGTTTTCTCCCAATCGCCGTACATTGGGTTGGGCAATACAATGAAGCGACGGCCGAATTCTTCGCGCGCGGCATCGGTCGCCGCGGTGCGCGGCGCTCCGATGACGTCGAAGTCCTGGGCGAAGTCGCCGAGGTTATCTCCCATGAGCAAGACGATGTGGTGCGTATTGGTGATTTCCTGCCGACGCGCTTCCTTGCTCGATCCGTTCGTCCTGAGTTTCAGGTGTTGCGAATCGGCATTGGGAAATCCTTCGTGTTGCAGGTTTAGCAAAGTTGCTTCGCGCTGATCCTCGGTGCGGTTGGAAAGGTAGAAAACTTCGAGGCGATTGGCCGCGAATCGATTTGTGGCGTCGTTCAACAACGCGACCACGCCGGGCAACGCCTGCGCCCGAAAACGTTGTACCCAATCATGCCACGTGTCGGTTCGGAACGGTTCGCCTCGCTGGATGAGCCGCGCCTGATACGGGCTGTTGTCCAGCACCGTCTCGTCGATGTCCACCACGATAGCCACGTTCGTGTGCTTCGGAGCTTCGCTGGTGAGCACGTCATGCGCGACGTTGCAGGCTTGATAGAAAAGCGCACGGCACTCGGCCGCGTGTTGAAACCACAGGGCGGCCATGGTGTTTTCATCAGCGAGTCTCCCGTCAAGGCCGCGGCGAGTCGCGCAGCCAGAGAACATCAGGCCGAACGCGGCCGCTAACGCAACTGAGGTGCGCAAGACGATCGCGGTTCTCGAACAAGCAGACATGTCCGAAACGCTATGCGGAATCAATTGAGCCGCAAATCCAATTTCTCGAAGACGCTGTCTCAGCATCGTTCTGATCAATTCCCGCCTCGGACTTCTCGAATAGCCTTTCCCGCCGTCCCCGTGTAAATCCGTGGCCGTCGTGATCACGCAATGAAAGCTATTCTACGTTTCCTGGTTCGGCTGCTGTTCCATTTTCGCGCATATAACGAGGAAGTGCTGAAGACGCCGGGGCCTGTATTGCTCCTGCCCAATCACGTCTCGTGGTTCGACTGGCTGTTCCTGCTCATCTGCACGGATGAAGATTGGAAGTGCGTGGTTTCCGAGCGGACAGCGCAAACTTCATGGTTCCACCGAAAGGTCATGATCAACCGTCGCACCTTTCCCATCGACACCGATTCTCCGTACGCTGTGAAACACATGGCTGAGTTCCTGGAGAAAGGCGGACGGCTCGCGCTCTTCCCGGAAGGCCGTCTCTCGCGCACCGGGACGTTGATGAAACTGTTTGATGGCACCGGCTTCTTGCTGCACAAGACCGAGGCCAAAGTCATCACGTGTTACCTGCGGGGCGCGCACCGCTTGCCGCTGTCGCCCAACCCGAATCGCAAGAAATGGTTCCCCACCATCACGGCGCACTTCAGCGAAGTGTTGGTACCGCCGCACGTCGAGCGAATGAGTACGGCCAAAGCGCGGGCGCTGTTCACAGGCTGGCTGCGAGACAAGATGGTGGCGCAACAGTTCGAAACCGAAATGCAGTTCGGCTCGCAGATACTGGCTGAAGCCGTCGTGGAGACGGCCACACGTTTTCCCAAACAAGTGGTTCTGCAAGACGTCAGCACCGCGCTCACCTACAGAAAGCTGCTCGTCGGAATGGACCTCATGGCGCGGCAGCTTTGCAACATCCTCACGCGCGACGTGAATAAAGTCGGCGTGTTGCTGCCCAACGTGAATGCGACGCCCGTCGTCTTGCTCAGCCTGTGGTCGCTCGGCAAAAAGCCGGCCATCTTCAACTACTCGACCGGCCCGGCCATAATGCTCGCTTGTGCGCAGCTCGCGGACGTGAAGCAAATCATCACCTCGCGCGCGTTTCTCGAACGCGCCAAGTTGGACGTGAGTGCGCTGGCTGGCGCGGGCATTGAGTTCGTTTACCTCGAAGATATCCGCTCGCGAATCTCGGGCGGGACCAAACTGCGCACGTTGTTGAAACAAACATTCGCGCCGGGATTGACCTGCGCGCCAGTGGATCAAAATTCCGCCGCCGTCGTCCTTTTCACGAGCGGGTCGGAAGGCGTCCCGAAGGGAGTCGAACTCACCCACCGCAACATTCTCGCGAACCTGCGACAGATGCTGGCCGTGACCGACCTCACCGACAAAGACCGGATCTTTAACGCCATGCCGCTCTTTCACAGCTTCGGGCTGACGGTCGGCACGCTGCTGCCGCTCGTGCGCGGCATGTCGGTTCTAATCTATCCATCGCCGTTGCACTATCGCGTGGTGCCGACGGCTTTCTACAACACCGACTGCACGATTATGCTTGGCACGAACACGTTTCTGAACGGTTACGCGCGCAAGGCGCATCCCTACGATTTTCGCAGCCTGCGTTACATGTTCGCGGCGGCGGAAAAATTGCAGGAGGCGACAGCAACGACGTGGGCGCAACGCTTCGGCGTGCGCGTGCTCGAAGGCTACGGCGCGACGGAATGCGCACCATGCGTGAGCGTCAATACCCCATTGCAGGCGAAGTACGGTTCAGCAGGACGGATTATGCCCGGCATGGAATACAAAATCGAACAGGTCGAAGGCGTCGCAGAGGGTGGACGTTTGTTCGTGCGCGGTCCGAATGTAATGAAGGGTTACTTGAACGCCGATGCGAACGCGAAGTTCCAATCGCTCGGCGGCTGGTACGACACCGGCGACATCGTGCGCGTGGATGAAGAAGGCTTTGTGTTCATCCAGGGACGGCTGAAACGCTTCGCCAAAATCAGCGGCGAGATGGTGAGCCTCACTGCGGTGGAAGACGCGCTGGCCGGAGCGTTCCCGCAGTACGGCTTGCGCTGCCAAACCGCCGTCATTGCGCGCCCAGACGAAGACAAGGGCGAGAAACTCATTGCCTTGTCCAATGAGCCGAAGCTCTCGCTCGACGAAGTGCGCGCCGCGATCAAGGCGAAGGGTTTGCCCAACATTGCCGTGCCACGCGAAGTGAAGTTCATTCAGGAAATTCCCAAGCTCGGGACGGGCAAGGTGAATTATCGTGAGTTGGAAAAGATGATTTAGGAGCGACACTTCGCTTACAGAATGTTTTCCAATTCAAAGAAGCTTTTGTTCGTCGCGGCGTTGGCCTTCGGTTGCAACATCGTTTCGCTAGCACAACAGGTCATTCAAGTCACTTGGCCGACTAGGCATGCGGCGGAGCCACCGGCGTTGGACCAACAGCAGAAACAGTGGATGCCGGCGCTGCGGCTCGCCTTCTCTTCGCTGCCCGAAGAATCAGTCATCTCCTTGGGGCTTTCGCAAGGCGCGATCCTCGGATTGGAAACAGCCGATGCCAACAAACTTCAGTCGCTCTTCGCCAGTTATTACACGCGCGTGCGCCAATCTTCGGCGTTTCGC
>DATHKK010000510.1:0-8494 GCA_035489355.1 Candidatus Limnocylindria bacterium | reverse complement strand
GGAAGCAGGTCTGTTACGTGCAGAACGGTGATGGAATTGTCCCGGTGCCGGTCATGGTTGGGAACTTCAATGATCAGTTCATTGAAATCCGATCCGGTCTTAAGGAGGGCGATCAGGTGGCGTTGACGCCGCCAGCCAGTGCCAGCGAAGACATCGGTCCCGGCGGCGCGGAACCAACTCCCGGAATCCGGGGTCCGGCGCCAGCCAACCCCAGCGGCGGGGCGCAGACCCGGCAGGATGCCGGGGGCGCGTTGCCGACTCCCACCACAACGTCGGCGAAAAAGATCTCCACTGATCCGTCGCGCTTATGACCACGCGCCGTCGCAGTTGGAGATGGAAAGGGCTTGCGCTGGTCATCGTCCTGCTGGCGGGGTTTTACTTTTCTCGCGGATTCTTTCAGCGCTTTCAAAAGACTTATCCGCCCACCGCCTTTTACCACGTGAAACGCGCGGACATGCTGATTTCCATCGTGGAGGAAGGCGCCTTGCGTGCCTTGAATGAAACGGTCGTTCGCAGCGGCCTCGAAGGTTTCAATCGTATCATTCAACTCGCCCCGGAGGGTTCGTACGTCCAGAAGGGTGATCTGCTCGTCGAACTCGACAGTTCCGGACTGAAGGATCGTTTGAATGAGCAGGAATTGCTGCACCAGGAACGCCTCTTCCAAATGCTGCAGGCCAAGGGAAACCTGAATATTCAAAAGAGTCTCGTGGAGAGCCAGATCAAGGACGCGGAACTGCGAGTCGAGAATGCGCAAACCGATTTCGAAAAGTATCGCGATGGTGATGCGCCGCTGTTGATCAAGACCGTCGAGACCCGCAGCGGCGTGCTGGCCGAACAGGCCCGTATCGCCCGCGAACGATATGTGCGCACGGAAGAACTCTTCAAAGCGGGAAACGCCACTCGATCCGAAGTCGAAGCCGACGCGCTGATCCTCAAGCGTGAACAACTCGCCCTCGGCCAATACCAGGAAGACCTTCGCCTCATCAAAAAATACGACCAGCCCAACCAGTTGCGCTTGCTGCAATCAAACGTCGAGCAGGCAAAGGCGGAACTGGATCGTTTGAAACAACGGGCCTCGAATGAAATTGCGCAAGCCGAGGCCGATTTGAAAACCAGCCAAGGCGCGCTCGAGTACATGGAGGAAGGTCTTGATACATTGCGCGAACGTCTCAAGAGCACAAAAATTCTGGCGCCCCAGAATGGCCTGGTGGTCTATGCGTCCGTTAGTCCGTTTCAGTCGATGGGAGGTGGCGACCGGCGGCTTGAGGAAGGCCGATTCCGCGGCGGGCGTGGCGGCGAAGGTGGAGGAGGCGGCGGGGGCCGGCGTGGCGGCAGAGGAAATTCCATTTCCGAGAACAGTTCCCGGACCGGTTCTTCTGTTTCCTCGGTGGCAGAAACCGTGGCGGGCGGCAATCAACGCATCGCTTCCGCGGTAAGTGGATCGCCCGCGACAGATTCAAGTGCGACCGGCGGAGGAAACGCTTCGTCGGGAGGCGCCCGCCCCAGCAGCGGAGGCGGAACAGGAGGAGGACAAAACGCCAGCAGCGCGGCGGGGGCCTTTGCCACTTATTCGTCGATGCGGCCCAGTTCGCTGTTCGCCGGCTCTTCCGCCGGGAACAATTCGCCGGCCGGCAGCGCCAGCCCAAGTGCCAGTGCGAACGCCGGTGCAGGGGCGGCGAGTTCGCAGTCTTCGACCGAGAGGCAAAATTCGTCCTTCGGCAACGGCAACCCGTTCAACTCCCGAAGCTCGCAAAATTTCCGGGACTTCGGTGGCTTTGAAATGTCCGGCACGCCGGGGGTTCTGGAAGCAGGAATCATGGTTCGCCAGAGGCAGGAATTGATCCGCTTGCCGGACGTTTCGAAGATGCTCGCGGAAATTCAAATCGAAGAAGCGCGCGTCGGACAGGTCAAGGCCGGCATGACTGCGTATATTCAGGTGAGAAACATTCCCCATCGCCGGTTCAAGGGCACCGTTCGGCGGGTCGCGCTGCTGCCCGACGCTCAAGCCAGTTGGATGAATCCCGACAAAAAAGTTTTTCCCACCGACATTTTGGTGGAAGAGGAATTGCCCATCCTCAAACCGGGCGTCTCGGCGAGCGTGGAGGTTGTCATCACGAATCTGACCCAAGCCCTGAGTGTGCCGATCCAGACAGTGGCGCGGTGGAATGGGGAAAATGTGTGCTTCATCAAGAAAGGTTCGCGCGTCACTCCCGTGCCGGTGACCACCGGCTGGTTCAACGATGCGTTTGTGGAAATCAAATCCGGCTTGAAAGAAGGGGACCTCGTCCTGTTGGCGCCGGCCAGCGATGAAGAAGAGGAGGAAGACGCTGAAGAAACCGAAAGCGGCGCAACGAATCATGTTGAGCCGGCGGCAACTCCACCGCGTCCGCAGTCGGTTGATGAGCCTCCGGCTGAAGGGCGCAGATTTCAGCGCCGCAATTCCGAGCCGTCCGACGGCGAGGCGACGCCGGAACGCCCGCGCAATCGCCAAAGCTCCGGCCGGCGGCCACAGAATTTGGAGAAGAGCTCCGAATGAAGCCCGCCGCCATTATTCGGATCACAAACGTCGAGAAGACCTACGACATGGGCGAGGTGCAAGTGCGCGCTCTACGCGGCGTCAACCTCGAAGTTCTCGAAGGGGATTACGTCGCCATCATGGGACCGTCAGGTTCCGGCAAATCCACGTTGCTGAATTTGCTCGGCTGTCTGGACCGACCGACCGCCGGCACTTATCACCTCGGCACTGACGACGTGTCGCAGATGACCGACGACGAACTCTCCGAAGTTCGGGGCCGCAAGATTGGTTTCATTTTCCAATCCTACAATTTGATCCATCAGCTTTCGGTGATCGAGAACATCCAGATGCCACTCTTCTATCAGGGCCTCGACACGCCGAAGAACAATCAACGCTGCGAACAATTCGCCGACCTGGTTGGGCTTGGCGAACGTCTGGATCATCGTCCAAACCAGCTCTCCGGCGGGCAACAACAACGCGTGGCGGTGGCCAGGTCGCTCGTCAATGATCCGCTCATGATTTTGGCGGACGAACCCACCGGAAATCTCGATTCCAAAACGGGCCAGGAGATCCTCGACCTGATGGACCGCCTGAACCAGGGCGGCAAGACCATCGTCCTCGTCACGCACGATCCGCACACTGCCGCGTGCGCCCGCCGCGTCGTCCACATGATGGACGGCGTGATCGATCGCATTGTCGTCAATGACCGGCGCGACGTTGCGCTGGGGGAAGCGACGACCACTGCGCTCGAGGAGGACACGGCTCAGGGCCATTCCGCGTGGCGCCGCATCCTGCGCCCTTTGCGGACGATGCAGATTGGGGCGAAGAGCCTACTCCTGCACAAGCTGCGTTCCGTGCTCACGATGCTCGGCATTATTTTTGGCGTGTGCTCCGTCATTGCCATGCTCGCGATTGGCGAAGGCGCTTCCTACAAGGCGCAGGAAGAAATCAAGAAGATGGGCAGCGCGAACATTATTGTCCGCGCGATTAAACCTCCTGAAGACAGCAAGGCGGCATCCTCTACCTCCGGACGTGGTTCCGTGGTCGAATACGGGTTGACCTACAAGGACGCCAGCCGCATTCAGGCGACGATCCCAGGGATTCGTCACGTGTTGCCGGAACGCCACATCCGCGAAAATGTCCGCTTTTTCCGCAATGAAGTGGCCGGGCAGGTCGTCGGCACGTATCCCATTTACAAGGAGATTGCCGGCTTGGATACGTTGCGCGGCCGCTTCATTTGTGACACTGATGACCTTCACCAGAACAACATCTGCGCCATCTCTTCGGGATTGGCCAAGCGACTCTTTCCTTACCATGACCCGCTCGACCAGGAGATAAAAATTGGCGCGCACTATTATCAGGTGGTCGGGTTGGTGCGTGAAACGAGCACCGAAAATAAACGTCCCCAATCTGGCGATATCACCGGTCAGCCTTTGGATAACAACGTTTATGTTCCGCTCTCCGCGGCGCGCAGTCGCTTCGGTGAGACGTTGATCCGCCGCTCCGCCGGCAGCCAGGAACAGGAGCGCGTGCAACTGCACCGGATTACCATTCAGTTCGCGGACACAGCCAGCGTCGAAACGGCTGTTCCCCAAATCGAAGCGCTTCTGAACCGCTTTCACAGCAAGCGTGATTTCGAGTTGATCGTGCCGCTACAGCTCCTGCGTCAGGCCGAGGAAACGAAGCGGCTGTTCAATATCGTTCTCGGTTCCATTGCCGCCATTTCCCTGTTGGTCGGCGGCATCGGCATCATGAACATCATGCTCGCGACTGTTACCGAACGAACGCGCGAGATCGGTGTGCGGCGGGCGCTCGGCGCAAAACAGAAAGACATCACGTCGCAGTTCCTGGTCGAGGCGATGGTCCTGGCCATCGGCGGCGGACTTATTGGTGTGGCGCTCGGCGTGTTTACCCCGTTCGTCGTTTCTCACCTGGCCAACATGCCAACGATTGTCACGCCCGTGTCAGTGATGCTCGCCTTCAGCACGTCCGCGGCCGTGGGTATTCTCTTTGGTTGGTATCCCGCCCTGCGTGCAGCCAAGTTGGATCCGATCGAAGCGCTGCGGCACGAATAACTCGGTATCGCGTTACGCACGCCTCATTGGAGCCAGCGTCACTCTATGCGTTGGCTGCTTGCGGCGTGTCGTACTGATCCAGCGCGTCGTTCAGCGCGTGCAGCGCTTCGAGGAGTAGCTCCAATTCCCGTTGGGTTTCTGGTAAGGGCACTTCGCTCACCGGTATCTCTGGGGCTGATTCGTTCATGGCGTTCCTCATTGCGTTGATTAAATCCCGCACGGATGAGCACAGCCGAGTCGCACGAGGCGAGCGCCCTTTGAATTCAGCCCCACACGCGCCCATTCGGCTCGAGCTGTGGCCCATCCGTGATCAAGATTTTGATCCGTCGCAAGAGAGCGCCGTCCAGCGTCTGGCAAACTTCATCGCGCACCGATGCGTGCCATGCCGGCCTGTCCTTTGTGTGGCCCTGCCGCGAAACGCGCGTTTCGTCACGCGTGATCTTCGCAGGAGCTTGCGTGGCATGGAGCGTAATTGGTCGGGACTTGAACACGATCGCGATGGTAGCGACGCCCTCGTGCCCCTGGCCGCAGTTCGCGCTTCGTTGATGCAGTCCCGGCAAATTCATGGCCGGCCCTTTCCCTCCTGCCCGGTGCGGACGCGCGCGCGCTGGCAATTTCGTGCGCGCCGACGCGGAGCAATTGATTCCATTGTGATCATTTGAGTGCAACCGGCTGCACACCCAACGACATGCTGGCCGGATTTTTGAAGAGGCTGTTACCCTTCGCGGATTGACCGCCGCTTTGCGAACGGCTTCCCATCAAAAGAAATAAAAGGATGCCGATAAAAGCGACCTCGAGCCAAAAACCTCGCTTCTTCCGATTTGGCGCCATCGTCATAAAAAGTTGCCTTCCTTGTTGAAGATCCATGGACACGCAGCATTGCGGGTGAATTGCCCGCGCAACTCATGCGTTCGACCCGCGGACTGAAGCGCAATCTGTGTGTCTCCTGCCTCCCTGCGGCTTCCCTTAGCTATCGCTGCGCCAACATCGAACGTCACCGAGATCGCGGCTGCTTTGCCTTTGCTGGGCAACTTTTACGCAAAAAAGGCGGCGCGTGAACGAAGGTTCGCATTGCAAGTGGCAAGTCGTCATTGCAAAGCGGTTTCATTTTGCAGCAATGGCTCGCCCCCCCTCGATTCACGTTTCTCCATACGGCATCGCGGCCTTGAATGGCTCGGCAAGGACTGGCCAAACGATCCTCTGGTTGTTATTGGTTCCAGCGCATGTTGAGCGTGAGGAATATCCGCGGTGGAATTGAAGGACTGGGCGAACTAGCGTTGCTCGCCCGCGAAGTCTTCGGCGCCATTCTGACCGGCAAGATCACACGGCGCGAATTCATCTACCAGCTCTACTTCATCGGCGTGAAGTCGCAGTCGGTCGTGTTCATCACCGGCGCGTTCACCGGCATGGTACTGTGCGCCCAAACTTACTTTCAATTTCACAAAGTGATGATGGACACCGGCACGCTCGCGCTGGTGAGCGTTTCCATGTGCAGCGAACTGGGTCCCGTCCTTACCGCGCTCATGGTGTCGGGGCGCGTGGGCGCTGCGTTGGCGGCCGAGCTTGGCACGATGAAAGTCACCGAACAGATCGATGCGCTCCGCACACTGGCCACGCACCCGGTCGATTACCTCGTCGCGCCGCGCGTGCTGGCGACCACCCTCGCCATGCCGGTCCTGACGGCCGCCTCGATCTCGCTCGGCATCGGCGCGGCCTGGGCGCTGGGCGTGGGGTTTTTCAAAATCGATCCCACTTACGCATGGGCGAACATGCTGCACTACACGAACTCGGCGCACGTCGTCATCGGCCTTATCAAGGCCGTGGTTTATGGCGCGCTGATCGCGACGATCAGTTGCTACAAGGGCATGCAATGCGGCGAAGGCGCCGAAGGCGTGGGCCGGGCGACCACGGAGGCCGTCGTCTATTCGTCCATCACCGTTTTGATCAGCAACTTTTTCCTGACCTTGTTCCTCAACAACGTGCTGCAACCGGAATGATCGAAGCGCGCAACCTCGTGAAGAGTTTCGGCGCGCAACGCGTCCTCGATGGCGTCAACCTGCGGATTGAATCCGGCGAATCCGTCGTCATCATCGGGCGCAGCGGCGGCGGCAAGAGCGTGTTGCTTAAGCACCTCGTCGCGTTGCTGATGCCGGACGCGGGCGACGTGCTCATCGATGGCCAGAACTTAATTGGCCTGAACGAGCGGCAACTCCTGAGTGTGCGCCACAAGTTCGGCATGCTGTTTCAAGGCGCGGCTTTGTTCGACTCGATGACGGTGGCGGAGAATGTCGGCTTCGCATTGCGGCGCGAAAAAAATCTGACACCGACCGAATTGGATCACCGCGTGTCGGAAGCTCTCGAAGTGGTGGACCTGCCCGGCACGGAACAGAAGAAGCCATCGGAACTTTCCGGCGGCATGCGCAAACGCGTGGGACTGGCCCGCGCCATTGTCTATCGGCCGCAGATTGTGCTCTACGACGAACCGACCACGGGACTGGATCCCATTGTTTCCGACAGCATCGATCAACTCATCGTGCGAGTGCGCGATCGGTTGTGCGTGACCAGTGTGGTGGTGACGCATGACATGCGCAGCGCGCGCCGGGTCGGCCAGAGGATACTGATGCTGCACAAGGGCAAAATTTATGTGGAAGGAACGCCGGACGAAATTTTTAGTTCACGCGATCCGATCGTTTACAATTTTGTGAACGGCATCTCGGAGAAGGAAATGGATAAGGAAGGACGTTAAGATGAGACAAAAGAATTACGCGGTGCGAGTGGGCTTTTTCGTGCTCGTGGGCCTCGTGCTGATCGCCGGGTTGATGCTGAATTTCAGCCGCGGCGTGGGACTGTTCCAGCCGAAGTACGAAATCGTCATGCGCACGCGGAGCGTGGCCGGGCTTAAGCCCAGCGCCGCCGTGTTCTTGTCCGGAGTGAAAATTGGAAACGTGGAAAGTGTCGAACTCGACCCCAGGAGCAAGGGCGTGACGGTGCGCCTGACGATCCTGAAGCAGTTTGAACTATACAAGGACTCGCGATTCGTCATCGAGCAACAAGGCGTGCTCGGAGATCAATTCGTCAACATCACCCCCGGTTCGGCAGAAGCGCCGCTGCTCAAGGACGGAGATGAAGTCCCGGGCGACGAGCCGTTCAATCTGTTGGAAGTCGCGCGCTCCACCTCCGACTTGCTCAAGCGTTTCGATCAGCTTGGATCCACCGTGGGCGAAACGATTGCCCGCGTGAATCGCCAGGTGCTCGATCCGCAGACCCTTTCCAATCTGTCACGCACCATCGGCAATTTTGAAAAAGTTTCCGACCATACCCTGGGCGTGGTGGACAACGTGGCCGGCGTCATCTCGAACAGCGGGCCGGTGTTAACAATGTCGCTGAGCAACCTGCTGGCCTTCTCAAGAAAACTCGATGAAGTGGCGATGAAAGTGGATGAAACGATCGTCACCAACCGTGTGGAGTTGAACGAGTCGATGCACAATCTTCGCGATGCTACAGCGTCGCTCAAACAAATGACGGCGGGAATAGAATCAGGCAAAGGTTTGGTCGGCGCGCTGCTCAAAGATGAGCAATGGCACGGAAACATTTCTTTGACTTTGAGCAATCTGACGGTGGTGAGCAGTAACCTCGCTCGCTACGGGCTTCTGTATAAACCGAAGCAGCCGAAGGAAACCGCGCCGCCCGCCTACTCCGGAAAGTCTCCTTTCAAATGAAGAGTTCGCTTTGGGCCATCCGCATTTTTTTCCTCACCCTGTGTGCTCTCGCGGGCTATGCCGTGAGCCAGAAATATCCTGCTCTGATCCATGGCGCCGGCTATGGCGCAACCATCGGCCTGGGCCTCGGCGGCTTCGTTATCGCCATCGATGAAATGCTGAAAGGCTTTTCGCTGCGCGCCTTT
>DATHKK010000509.1:0-3205 GCA_035489355.1 Candidatus Limnocylindria bacterium | reverse complement strand
CGTGCTCATCGCGCGCGCGCTGGCAACGCAGGCAGATTTTTTGTTGCTCGACGAACCGACGGCGGGCATCGACGCGGCGGCTACGCAAGCCATCTTGGAATTGCTGGTGAAACTGCACCGCGAGCGGAACCTGACGCTCTTGATGGTGAATCACGATCTGGCCGCCGTGCGCCAAACGGCCCAGCAGATTATTTGGATTCAGAACGGCAAGCTCGTGCAAGGGCCTGTCAACGAATTGCTGCGGCGCGAGAAGATTGAAGAGATCCTGAACCTTCAATTCTCATGATGGAAATGCTGCACGAGATTTTCAGCACGGGACTGCGCAACTCGGTTTATGTCAGCCTGCTGATTGGTCTGGTTTGCCCGCTCATTGGTAATTACCTCGTGTTGCGCCGGCTGATCTTCATGGGTGTCGCCTTGCCACAGATTTCCTCGTGCGGCATCGCGTTCGCCTTCGCGTTGCACGCGTGGCATCTGGTGCCGCACCTGGACGACAGCAGCGAAAACGCGCTGGCCTTTGGCGGTTCGACGCTCTTCACGCTCGCCGCGCTTTTCGTGCTCACGCTTTTGCAACGGCGCTCCGCCGGACTGGCCGATACACGCGTCGGCGCTGCTTACGTGCTCGCGGGCGCCTTCAGCATTTTGCTCCTGGTCAAGAATCCTTACGGCGAACACGGGCTGCTGGATCGACTGCGCGGTGAAATCATCGCGGTGTCGGACGCCGATCTGATGATGACCGCCGTTGCCTTCGGGATCGTGACCACAGTCCTGATTGTGTTCCGCAAAGAATTCCTGCTCGTCTCCTTCGATCCCGAGATGGCGATCACTTTGCGCAAAAATGTTTTCACCTGGGATGGCCTGCTGTTTCTGCTCATCGGCATCACCGTTTCCATGTCGGTGCTCAGCGTCGGGCCTTTGGTGACGTTTGGGTTCCTGCTGCTGCCACCGCTCATCGCCCGGGCGCTCGCCCGTAACATGAGGCAATTCGCGTTCACCGGCTGCATCGTGGGCATGGTGTCGGCCTTCGTTGGGTTCTATCTCGCCTACCGCTGGGACGTTCCGGTGGGACCGACGGACGTGGCGTTGCTCGGAGTGATTTACTTGATCGTCTCCCTCTTGAAACGGGTTTTTCGGCGGAGGCGCCCGCGTCAGTCCTCGGCCGCTTGAGCGCCGGTTCCCCCTCTCCCCGTTGAGGGGAGAGGGAAGCCGGAAACCGACCGGCAGTTTTAATCGCACCACGCGCCAGCACGCCGTTTGACACTGAATTTTGCGGCTGTTAGTTTCACCTCGCGAATATGAGCACTGAGACGCAAACCGAACCCTCTGCCGTAACGCTTACTGAGAGCGCGGCCAAACAGATCAAAGAGATGCTGACCAACCCCGAGAACGCGGGAAAAAATCTCCGCGTCTATGTCGAAGGCGGCGGCTGCT
This sequence comes from Candidatus Limnocylindria bacterium, assembly GCA_035489355.1. Taxonomy (GTDB): domain Bacteria; phylum Verrucomicrobiota; class Verrucomicrobiia; order Limisphaerales; family SIBH01; genus JANNGC01. Next base: position 1,774 of record DATHKK010000509.1, on the reverse strand, counting down.
CCGGCCTGCAATACGGCATGGTATTCGATGAGCAGCGCCCGGACGACATCAGCACTGACTTCTACGGCGCGAGTGTCCTGGTCGATCCATTCAGCGCCAATTATTTGCGCGGCTCGGTGGTGGATTTTTCGGACGAATTGACCGGCGGCGGCTTTAAAATTTCCAATCCAAATGCTCGACAAAGTTGCGGTTGTGGCAAAAGCTTCGAAGCGTAATCAGTAGCTACTGGTACGTTGAAAATGCCGTTTCGTGTGATGCGAAACGGCTTTAATTTTCCTTCCTTCAAGCTACGCCGGGTCTCCATGTTTTCCGGTAAGCGCCCATCGAGTTCCGGATCAGGAACTTCCATTTCCTGCGTGACTGTTGCTCGCCCGAGATTCTAAATCTCACCGGCCCGGCGGGCGACCATCCCTGACGCCCGGCGGTCATTACATCACAGCAAGGCGGTGGAGTAAAATCTCATGAGTGTGATTAAATCCATCGCCTTGGAGAGGAGAGTTTAGCCATCCACAGAACTGATGGCGCCGGCGCAGCACAGTTGAAAGGTCCAACATGATTGATCCGCAACTCATTATTTTCGCCATTGAATCCGCCGTTAAGCTCGGTCGAAAAATGTACGACGTGCTGGTGGACGAGACGGTGGAAGGCGCGCTCATCCTCCCGGTCGGTGAACTGCACGCGGACGTCCAGCAGAACGAAGCGCTGCTCTTCTTCGCGCGCGACGAGAATGCTCACCTGATCAAAAAGGGCGGGCCGTACTTCGGAGCCTCACCCGCGCAGAGATTGCAAGCCTACCAGACGCTGCTTGCCATCACCGATCAGTTGAATATGCGCAAAGGAGATTTGCGCAAGGCGGCCGCGATCGTCAGCCAACTGAACGAGTTCCGGCAACTCAAGCCCGGCCAGGGCGCGAAGTCTCCCGTGCAGCGCATCGCCGGGACCGTGTTCGAGATCGGTGTCGATTATTTCGTGGCGCATCCCGAGGCGATGGGCAAGGACTCACCGGCGCGGCAGTTCATCCAATCGTTTCTGCAAGGTCTCGACGAAACGGATTTTGCCGAAGGCTCGGCCACCGAGATCGTGGGCGACGTTTTGAGCGCGGCGCTGCGCATCCTGGACGCCAACTTGGGGATGGTGAGTGACGATCAGCGTGTGCAAGTGCTGTTGGGCGGTATCACCAAGGCGCTCGTGGCCGAAGTGGATCGGGCGGGCAACGAAAGCGAAAAACTGATCAGCCGCCGATTCATCCGCCGTATGGCTTCCAGCCTGGTGCGCGGCGGTCTCGGCGCATTCAACGAGAACCTCGATCTGTTTGCGCCGAATGATCCGGCGGTCAAGGCGCTCGTGGATTCGACCCTTTCCCAGGTGCTCGCGGGGATCGAAGGCAACGAGGATCTTTTCACGGCCGATACACTGGAACTGGTTTTCAAAAGTGCCCTCGGAGCGACCGGAGAAAATGTCGCCATCTTCACCAGGAACGAATTCTTGCAGAAGCTGATTGCCCGCACGTGTGAGGTCCTCACGGAGACACAGGCCAGCAAACTTTTCACCGAGGCGACCGCCAGCGCCGTCCTGCGTGAGACGCTCGAAGTGGTGCGCGAGAATGTCGAGACGCTTATCGATCCGAAAAAGCCGGGCGAACATTTGTTGGCCAGCGCGCTGTCCGCCGTGGCGCAGAGCCTGAGCGCCAATCTGGGCGGCGGCGGAAATGTCAAAGAGTTGCTGTCCAGCCGCCAACTCACTGACCTCGTGGGCATCGTCTTTCAGGAAGTGG
>DATHKK010000508.1:0-2391 GCA_035489355.1 Candidatus Limnocylindria bacterium | reverse complement strand
TCAGCGCGGGCACGGCCTACGCGAACCTCGGAATCAACATGATTCCGTTCTTCATCTATTACTCGATGTTCGGCTTCCAGCGCATCGGTGATTTGATCTGGCTCGCTGGCGACATTCGCGCGAAAGGATTTTTACTGGGCGCGACTTACGGGCGCACGACACTGAACGGCGAGGGCTTGCAACATCAGGACGGACATGGACTGCTGACCGCGAGCACGGTGCCGACGCTTTATGCTTATGATCCCGCGTTCGCTTACGAGATCGCCGTCATCATCGCCGATGGATTGAAGCGCATGTATCAGGACGGCGAGGACGTCTTCTACTACCTCAGCCTTTACAACGAGAATTACGCGCAGCCCGCGATGCCTGAAGGCGTGACGGACGGAATTCTCAAGGGCCTTTACAAGTTTCGCGCGGGCGCGGAAGGCAAAAAGTACAAGGCGCAAATTCTGGGCAGCGGGCCGATCATTCAATCGGCGTTGCGCGCCCAGGAAATTCTCGCTGAACGCTACGACGTTTCGGCGGATGTGTGGAGTGCCACGAGTTACAAGCGACTGCGCAACGACGCGATGAATACTCGCCGGTGGAACATGCTGCACGCGACTGAGCCGGCGCGAAAGTCATACCTCGAAACCTTGTTGGGGAAAGAGCAGGGCGTATTTGTCGCCGTGTCGGACAACATGCGCATCGTCCCGGATCAGATCGCGCCGTGGATTCCGGGAGGATTGATGACGCTGGGCACGGATGGCTTCGGTCGCAGCGACACACGTGAACGGCTGCGCCGCTTCTTCGAAGTCGATGCGGAGTCCACAGTCATCGGCACGCTCTTCGCGCTCGCGGAAAAGGGCCAGATCGATCAGAGCGTTGTCGCCCAGGCGATGAAGGATTTGAACTACGACGCGAACAAAGTCTTTCCGCAGTATCTGTAAGGCGGGTTTCCAGTCGTGAATCGAGGCGGCATTTTGCCGTCTTTTCTTTTTCAAACGTCGATGAACTGCGTTTGCACCGCTGGCGCACGAGTGCCACGTTTCACCATGACCGAGGAAATCAACGCCAAGGATTGGAAGACCTTCTGCGAACGAGTCACCGAAATGGAACGCGGCCAGATGGTCACGATTGAACTGGTGGAACCCAATGGTGCGCATCGAGAACTGGGCCGCGCTCTGCCTTTGGAAAGCGTAACGCTCCGCGCCAGGGACGCGTGCAACGATGCCATTTCCATCGATGCTTCGGATGGTTTTAAGCACGAAATTCTGGAGCCAATTCACATCATATTGAAACGCAATCCCGAGGGCGGCTTCAATCCAGTGCGGATTGATGCGGAATCCGGGACGACCATTTTGCACTTCCGCCCCGCGCTCAAGCCGACGGTGATGGAGGGGTTGGCGCGCTCCTGAACGTGCTGCCGGTTTACAACCGGCAGAAGCAACTCACGCCGGCAAGCGATCGCAGACAACTATTGCCGCTCCGCCTTCTCGCGGCCCTGCCAGTTGCAAACTGGCAGCACGTTTTTTTCCGAACCATTCCCCGTTCGCCGGCGTTTCATCCTCGAACAGATGAACGGAATGGCACCAGCAAGCATCGAAAGGGCGGGCGCATGAAGCTGTTCTCCCTTTTCGCGATCTCCGACGAGCAGGCGATGTGGCGCGTGCAGATGCAGGACGATCCCGAGGCGTTCGCGGTGCTCGTCGAGCGTTGGGAAGGGCCGATCCAGAATCTTTGCACCCGGATGCTGGGCGATGCGCATCGCGGCGAAGACCTGGCGCAGGAAGCGTTCGCCAAAGTTTTCGCGCGGCGGAAGGATTACGTCGTCGCCGGCAAGTTCTCCACGTTCCTTTGGCGTGTCGCGCTGAATCTTTGCTACGACGAACTGCGCAAACGAAATCGTCGCCGCGAGACGCCGCTGGAGAATGAGTTTGCGGACGATGCGGATTTCGCCAGCGATGACCTTACGCCCGATCTTTCTCTCGCGCGTGAAGAGAATGCGACGGGAGTGAGAAATGCCTTGATGAAAATGTCCGAGACATATCGCTCCGTGCTCATCCTGCGTCACTACGAAGGTTTGAAATTCCGCGAGATCGGCGACGTGCTCGGGATTCCCGAAGGCACCGTGAAGTCGCGCATGGCCGAGGGACTGAGTCAGCTCGCGCGCTTGTTGGAATCCGCTGAACTCCGCGAGCAACGAGCAGCGCCGGCGCGCATCGAACCGCGAAAAGAGATTTTGGTTTTATGATACATCCCACACGCGAAGAATGGATGTCGTACCTGTACGACGAATTGCCGCCCGGCACCCGCGCGCCGTTGCAAACGCATCTCGATGGTTGCGATGAGTGCCGCGAGCAAGTGGCCGCATGGCGGCACGCCACGCTGCAGATGAGCGAATGGACGCTG
>DATHKK010000507.1:0-2258 GCA_035489355.1 Candidatus Limnocylindria bacterium | reverse complement strand
GTGCTCGGTTACGACACGCGGCCGGAGTCCGTCGCGGAACAGCAGGCGTGTGCGGCAGTCGGTCAGTCGCGGCTCATGGCAACTTACGAAAAGTTTTTCGCGCGCTACGATTTGCATGTCGCTCAGGTGCTCGTCACGCATGCGGACCTTCAGCATGAGGAGCGGCACCGCAACGCCCGCAATACGCTCACCACCCTGCTCCGCCGCGGCGTCATCCCGATCATCAATGAGAACGACGCCGTCTCGACCACGGAATTAAAATTCGGCGACAACGACAAACTCTCCGCCCTCGTGGCCGCGCTGTTGCCGGCCGAGTTGCTCGTCATTCTCACGAGCGTTGATGGCGTGATTGAAAACTTCGGCAAAGCGAACGCGCGCAGAATCTCAGTCATTGAGTCCATCGACGGCGACGTGGAGAAATTGGCCGGTGGCACCACCAGCGCGACGGCGGTCGGTGGGATGAAATCAAAAATCCAAGCCGCTAAGATCGTGGTCCGCACCGGCATCCCGCTCGTCATCGCGCCGGGCCATCGCAAAACGGTGCTCGCCGAGATCGTCAGCGGAGACGACGTCGGAACTTTGTTCGTGCCTGGATCGGGAAAATTGCGGGGGCGCAAGCGTTGGATTGCTTTCTTTCATCATCCGCGCGGTTCGGTGTTCGTGGACAACGGCGCCAAGCGGGCCTTGATCGAGAACGGCAAAAGCCTGCTGCCACCGGGCGTGACGCGCTGCGAAGGCGAATTCAACGCGCGCGAAATCATCAGCGTTTGCGATACGGATGGCGTGGAGTTCGCGCGCGGTATCAGCGCTTTCAGTTCCGAAGAAATCTGTGCGAAGAAATTTGCGCGCGGTGAAATCGTGCATCGCGACGATCTTGTAATTCTGTGAAGCGAGCCAGGAAAACCAAACGCCCAGCCATCGAAGACCTCCTTTCGGTCATGGCGCGGCTGCGTTCACCGACTGGCTGCCCGTGGGACCGCGAGCAGGATCACATGACGCTGCGCTTTCACGCGGTGGAAGAAGTCTATGAGCTACTCGATGCCATCGAAGCCGGCGACGACCACGAGATGGCGGAGGAACTCGGCGACTTGCTGCTCCAGGTTGTCTTCCATTGCCAACTCGCGCAAGAACGTGGCGCGTTTGATTTCGAGAAAGTCGCGCGGCACATCACCGACAAATTGATTCGCCGCCATCCGCACGTCTTCGGCGACGTGAAGGTGAAGAACGTCGATCAGGTTTGGGCGAGCTGGGAACAGATCAAACGCGCGGAGAAGCAAGGGACGAAGCACGAACGGCCTTCCGCCTTGGACGGAATTCCCAATCACCTCCCGGCTCTCCTCCGTGCGGAAAAGCTGGTGAAGAAAGCGCGGAAGGCCCAGGTGCTTCCGCAACGGACACGCCCGAAGAAAATTTCCCGATCTCGACTAGCGCAGCAACTTTTCGCACTTACCGAATTGGCACAGCAATACGGCTGGTCCGCCGAGGAACTGTTGCGAACGGAAGCAAGGCGGCTGGAGCGCAAGTGGCGGAAACTGGAAACGCGCGTGCGATAGGGAGCGTTGCCACAGCCCAAACCAGGATTCGCACCGTCGGGGACAGTCGTGGTGTCGTTTGTGGAATAACCCAAGGCGCGCGCCGCCGCCCCCCGTGATAGGAAAGTCGCCGATGGATTCCGTGCTGCAACAAGTCGGGGCGCATCCGCAACCTCCCGCTGCCGGGAGTTGCAGGAGCGGAGGCGGTTTTTCTGACCGATTATCGAGAGCGCAATCCATTCGTAGAAGATTCCACCGCGCAAAATCTTGTCGTGCTCTCGAGGCTTTCTCTGCAAGTTGCGCTCCGTATATGCAGCCCAGAGTCAGGTATTCATGTGTGGCGGCGGTCGCGCTGTGCGCGGGTCTGTGGATCGTTCTTCACCTCGGCGGCCACCGAATCGCACACGAGAACGGGTTGATGGAGAACCAGCAAGCGCTCTGTCTGGCGCTCGCCGCCCTGGCGTTCCTGGCCGCGGCCCGCCGTCAATCAGCGCGCCCCGACAAACTCTTTTGCATCTCTCTGACTTTGTTTTGCTTCACTTTCCTGTCCCGCGAACTGCAGATACGAGGCGAACGCGTCCCGGATTGGCTGGAGTCGATGCTAAGGAGTTGGCGGCGACACATCCTGCTATCGGTTTGCTGGGGAGGCGTGCTGATTGCCGCGCGTAATTGCTGGCGGAAGATGCTCTCGACCTTTGCTAGATGGGTGCGCACTCCGGCTGGGCT
>DATHKK010000506.1:0-3048 GCA_035489355.1 Candidatus Limnocylindria bacterium | reverse complement strand
GTGGGTTCCGATTCTGCCGGAAATGGAAACACTGCTCCGCGCAATGCAGCAGCGCGTCACAAGTCATTTGCTGTTCGCCTCGCCATTCAAGCCGGAACTGGCCCGTGATGATTCAGCGGTGCGGCATCGCCTGACCGCCGCGTGCAAAGGGCTTGGGCTTGGTCATGTCACGCCGCACGGGCTTCGCTCCTACTTCGTCACGCAAGCGCGCCAGAGCGGGCTTTCTGACGCAGAGATTGCCATGCTCATTGGCGACAAGAGCGGCCCGGCCATCATTGCACTGACTTACGGCGACGTGCGGCCCGATCACTTGTTCAAGCAGGCGCAACGGATCAAGCTGACTGTCGCCGCTAAGACGCACGGCCCGGAGAGTAGTATCGCGAGTAGTAACATGGTGCCTGATGTTTCAGCGCGTTGCACTAAGGCTCCCGAAGGTGCGGGAATTGCCGAAACCCTTGCGTGACAAAGCTTTTGGTGATTTTCTGGCAACCATGAGACACGCGCTGAAACAACTTTGTCCCTACTCTTAATCAATTGGTCCTAGGTTCGAGTCCTAGCCGGGGCACCACTTTCAAACGAATGGCAAAATCGGTTTCTCCACTCCAGCTTCCAGATGCTTTCCACGTTCAGGCCGCGGTGGGCTGGCTGGAGTTGAGCAACGTTGCTGAGGCCAAATTGGAACTGGAACAACTCCCGGCCACGCTTCGCGAGCATCCCGATGCGCTCGAGGTCTGGTGGAAAGTCTTCGCCGAGGGAAAAGACTGGGCCGGAGCGCTCGCATCGGCCGAGAAACTGGTCGCGCTCGCGCCGGATCGAGTGAGCGGCTGGGTGGATCGTTCCTACGCGCTCCACGAGTTGAATCGAACAAAGGACGCCTACGATTTGCTCAGCCCGCTGGTGGAAAAATTTCGCGAGCACTATGTGATTCCCTACAATCTGGCGTGCTATCAGTGCGAATTGGGAAATCATGAGGCGGCGTTGCGGTGGTTGAGATGCGCCGTGGAAGCGTCGGACCTGAAAACTATTCGGAGCATGGCCGCGCAGGATCCTGACCTCGAGCCGTTGCGCGACATGATTGCGCGGCTCGGTTAATTCCGAGGAGTGAATCCAGGGCTGGAGGACGGCGCGTCTCGTTGCGCTTGCATCAAGATCGAGGCGGGGTCCAATCCGAGCCGGCGCAGTTCGTGACGCAGGCGTTCACCCTCCGCGCGCAAAGCGTCCAGCTTGAGACGATGGTACCACTCGGCGTGCAGGTCGAGCTGTTGGCGGATGTCGTTCCGGCGTTTCATAGTGCGTTGCGTTGCCTGGCGTGCCCTGACTCCCCTTGCCGGTTTAACTGACCGCGCACTTTGAGCAGCGATCAAAATTCGTGCAAAGAATTTTTTGGCAAATTGAATTCGGCGGAGTGAAACCGCATGCAGATTGCCATCGACGGCGGACGTGATCGCTCGGTCAAATTTCTATTTGAGTTTCGAAACACACTTCAACAATCTCGCGCGCTCAAATTGAAACTGAACAAACGAACATGGCTGCTTTGAACCTCAAACCTGCTGGCTCCTGCGCTTACGACATGTTGGCCTTGGGCGAAATCATGCTCCGCCTCGATCCAGGCGAAGGCCGCGTCCGCACGGCGCGGGAATTCAAAGTTTGGGAGGGTGGCGGTGAGTACAATGTTGCGCGCGGATTGCGCCGCTGCTTCGGCATGAAGACCGCCGTGGCCACGGCGTTTGCGGACAACGACGTGGGCCGCCTGCTGGAAGATTTCATTCTTCAGGGCGGAGTCGATACGCAATTCATCCAGTGGAAAAAGTTCGACGGCATTGGCCGCGAGACCCGCAACGGGTTGAACTTCACGGAGCGCGGTTTTGGCGTGCGCGGCGCGGTGGGCATTCCGGATCGTGGCAACACAGCGGCAAGCCAGCTTAAGCCCGGCGATTTCGATTGGGACCACATTTTCGGCAAGCTCGGCGTGCGCTGGCTGCACACGGGCGGCATTTTTGCCGCGCTCAGCGACACGACGCCGCAGCTTGTCACCGAAGCGGTCAAGAAGGCGAAGGAGCACGGCACGATTGTCTCTTACGATTTGAATTATCGCCCATCGCTCTGGAAATCCATCGGCGGCCAGAAGCGCGCGCAGGAAGTTAACAAGGAAATCGCTCAGTACGTGGACGTGATGATCGGCAACGAAGAGGATTTCACCGCCTGCCTTGGTTTCCACGTGGAAGGCGCGGACGAACATCTGCTGCAAATCGACGTGAGCGCGTTCAAGAAGATGATCGAGACGGCAGTGAAAGCTTTTCCGAACTTCAAGGCGACGGCCACCACGCTGCGCGCCGCGCACACGGCGACGATCAATGACTGGGCGGCCATCGCGTGGTACGACGGCAAGTTCTTCGAGAGCCGCAAATATCCTGAATTGGAAATCCTTGATCGCGTCGGCGGCGGGGACAGTTTCGCCAGTGGATTCATCTACGGATTGATGACGACGGGTGACGCGCAGAAAGCGGTCGAGTACGGAGCGGCCCACGGCGCGCTGGCCATGACCACGCCGGGCGACACGTCGATGGCAGACAAGGGCGAAGTGGAGAAGCTGATGAAAGGCGGCGGCGCGCGAGTGCAGCGCTAATCGAATTCACGTTCAGGGACGTGTTGGCGTTCGTCGCGAGATACTGAAGAGGACGGCGCAGAGCAGCACGAAGACGAATTGGATGGAATAGATTTGGAGCGGAAAGTCGAAGCGCGCGTGCAGCAGGCAGCCGCCCAGCGCAATCCAGACGAACACCGGAAAGGCCGGGTGCGTTCTGAGTCCACCCGGCGCGAACCATCGCCATGCGATCAAGATGCCTGCCGCCAGGAACAGGGCGCAACCGGCACGGCCAAAGGTGATCAGATATTCCAGCCAGTCATTGTGCAGTTGCGCGGGCCAGTAATCGCGCGGTGAATCGCGGTACAATTGAAAGACGGAGGCGTACGCGCCCGGTCCCACGCCGAACCAAGGATAATCCTTGGCCATGCGCGCGGCCAGGCGGTAGGTCTCGGTGCGGCCAC
>DATHKK010000505.1:0-7153 GCA_035489355.1 Candidatus Limnocylindria bacterium | reverse complement strand
GCGAACACGTTGTCCTTGGCCCGCACTGCAAATTACATTCGCACGTCGTCCTCGACGGCCACACCAAGCTGGGCGCGCGCAACGAAATTTTTTCCTTCGCCAGCATCGGGTTGAAGACGCAGGACTTGAAATGGAAGGGCGGCGTGAATCATTTGGATATCGGCGACGAGAATACTTTCCGCGAGTACGTCACCATCAACACTTCGACCTCGGACGGCGGCGTGACTCGGGTTGGATCGAAGAACCATATCCTGGCCTACTCGCACATCGCGCACGACTGCACGCTCGGCAATCACATCGTGATGTCGAACGTGGCGACACTTGCGGGGCACATCGTCGTGGAGGATTACGCGGTGATTGGTGGACTGGCTGCCGTGCATCAATTTTGCCGCATCGGAAAAATGTCGATCATCGGCGGCTGCTCTAAAATTGTTCAAGACGTGCCGCCCTTCATGATGATCGACGGCAATCCCGCCGACACTCGGACGATCAACAAAGTTGGCCTGGAGCGAAACGGCGTCGCGGAGGAAACTCAGAATGCGCTCAAGCACGCTTACAAAGTTCTTTTTCGCGACGGGCTGACGACGGCGAACGCACTGACGAGGATTGAAGCTGAGTTGCCGCAAAGCCCGGAGATCGTTCATTTGGTAAGTTTTGCTCGGAGCAGTGAACGCGGCCTTTGCCACATCCGGCACTAAGCGATTCATCCTCATCCGAAGAAAAACTACGGCTTTTCTCAGGCTTCTTTGAGCATTTCTTGCCGTCCCGCCGTCTGAGTTTGCGGCTCGCCGATTCGGTTCCTCAAGTTGGTTCGTGGCCGTGTGAATAACTTCCCACTATATGTGGTGGGTTTCGGCTTTACACGGCAGACAAGAACACTATTTGTAGAAACCGTCATGTATCTCAAGAACCTCACGATGTTCGGCTTCAAGTCGTTTGCCGACAGGACGTCGCTCAATTTCCAACCTGGCGTGGCCGCCATCGTCGGCCCCAATGGGTGTGGTAAGTCCAATGTCTCCGACGCAATACGCTGGGTACTGGGCGAACAGTCCGCCAAAGCGTTGCGTGGTGGCGAAATGGCCGACGTCATTTTCAACGGCACCGACAGCCGCAAACCCATCGGCATGGCCGAAGTGTCGCTGACCATTGGGGGCGTGGACGAGGAACACCTCAAAACCGCCGGAGTCGAGCTGTCTTACAACGAGGTCACCGTCACCCGTCGGGTCTTCCGCGACGGGGGCAGCGAGTATTTCATCAACAAGACGCCGTGCCGGTTGAAGGACATCCAGCAGTTCTTCATGGGCACGGGCATGGGCAAGACGAGCTACTCGATCATGGCCCAGGGAAACATCACGCAAATTCTTTCCAGCAAGCCCGACGATCGGCGGCTTGTGTTCGAGGAAGCGGCGGGCATCACTAAGTTCAAGTCGCAGAAAAAAGAGGCGCTCCGAAAATTGGAATACACCGATCAGAATTTGCTGCGCATCCAGGATCTCATCCGTGAAGTGAAGCGGCAGATCGGTTCGCTCCAGCGTCAGGCCGGCAAGGCGCGGCGCTACAAACAAATTGCCGAAGAGCTGCGTCACCTCGAAACGCAGCTCGCGCGCCATCAGTTCGATGTGTTGCAGCAGGAAATCTCCGAACGCACCACGGCGGCGGAAACGCTGCGCAGCGAAATGGAGGACTGCTCGGCAACCGTGCTGCGCGCGGAAGATGAGATCCTGCAACTGCGCGCGCGCTTGTCTGAATTGGAAGAATACATCGCCGAGTCGCAGCAGAAAGGAATGGAACTGAAGGGCCAGTCCGATCGGCACGAGAGCCGAATGCATTTTAACGAGGAGCGATTGCGCGAACTGGAACAGCAAAATGCGCGCGCGCTGCATGACATCAACGAAGCTGAAGAGCGGGTTCGCGCCGCGAAGGAAGAACTGGTGATCGTCACCGAGAAGTTGGACGCGGCCAACGTAGCGCTGGAGCAGCATCGAAAAACTTTGGAGACGAAGCGCGAAATGTTGCAGAGCGTGGAGCAGGATTTGATCTCCAAGCAGGACGCGATGCGCAAGGCACAGTCCGATGCGTTTGCGGCAGCGCAGCAACTCACGCGTGTGCGCAACGAAATCAACGCGCTGGATTTGCAGAAGCAGGGCAACACGGTTCGGCTCGAGAAACTTTCGGTGGAGAAGATTCAACTCGAAGAGGAGCGTTCGCGTTTGGAGGTTCGTCTGCACGAGTTCGCCGCTCACGTCGAGATCGAGAAGGTGAATGTGCAGACGAGCCGCGGCACCGTCGAGGAACGCCAGGCCAGGCTGCGCCAAATTCAGATCGAGTTGAATCGCATTGGGCAGGAACTCGACGCCGTCGTACGGCAACAGGCCGAGAAACGTTCGCGCCTCAATGTGCTCGAACAGTTACAGGAATCGCACGAAGGTTTCAGCGCTGGCGCGCTCGCGGCGCTGAAGCAATCCAAGTCTGTGCTGGGATCATTGGCGGACAAGATTCGTGTGCCGGATGAATACATCGCGGCGATCGAATCTGTCCTCGGCCACAATCTTCAACTGGTGCTGACAGAGCATCCTGAGTCGGCGCAGGAAATCCTGAGCGACTTGAGTGCGAACAAGAAAGGTCGCGCGAGTATCGCCGCGCTCAGCTTGCAGCGTGCTGCCGGTTTGCAACCGGCAGATCCGCATGCCGGCCAGACGGGATCGCAAAATCCAGAACCTCACTCCGTCACGGAGTTCTGCCGGTTGCAAACCGGCAGCACGCTCGCCATCGATGTCATCGAAGTCGACGATTCCATTCGTCCACTCGTCAACGCACTGCTCGGTCAATGCGTCATCGTCAACGATCTTGCCGCGGCGACCACGGCATGGCGCGAAGGCGAGAGTGCGTTTGATTTCGTCACGCGCGATGGCGAATTGCTGAATCGCCACGGCATTTACACGGGCGGTTATTTGAACGGCAGCAGCAATGGCAAAGCACCCTCGTCCATTCTGGGACGAAAAAATCAGATCGCTGAATTGCAATCGCAGCTCACTGCCTTGCAGGAACAGGTGAGTGAAATCAGCCGTGGTAAAGGAGCGTTGCAAGGCGAACAGACCGCGTTGCAAGCGAGCCTTCAGGAGGCCCAGACGGAGTTGCGCCAGCAGGAAGTCGCGATCGCCACGCACGAGGGCGAATTCAAGGCCCTGCAGAACTCCCAGCGCGTGTTGCACCAGAAGATAGACACGGTCGTTTACGAAGTTCAGAGCCTCGCGGCACAGGAGAAGGAAGGAAACGAGAAGCGCGCCGTGCTCGCGACGCAGGTCTCCGAATCCGAAGTGCGGGAGAAGGCCGCGCAGGATTTGGTAACGCAGCTAGGCGCGGGACTCGATGAGTTGCGCCATCAACGTGATGCTGCGAACGCTTCCCTCACTGAAACCAAGGTGTTGCTGGCTACGGATGAGCAGTTGGCGGCCTCCTTCGGAAAGCAACGCGGCCCGTTGGAACAGCGTATCCGCGAACTCACGTCGCTCGCCGAGCAGCGCCGGAATGAAATCAGTTCGTGCATCAAGCGCAAGGAGCAGGCGGAAACGGAAAACGAAGAATCACGCCGCCAGATGGAGCGCTTACAGCACGAGCGGGACATCATCAACGCGCAGACTGCGGAACTGGTTGGGCAGAAGAGCGCCGTGGATAGCGATGTCTCCGAGCGCGAAGATAGTTTGCGTGGCGAACGCAATCGACTCACGGCGTTGCAGCAGCAGCGCGGCGCGATCGACGTGGAACTGGCGCAGAAAAATATGGGCGTGCAGAACCTGCGCGAACGGATTCAGCAGAAGTATCAGGTCAACATCGATGACATCCGCAGCGAGTGCATCACCATCACTTACGCAGACGAAGGCGCGGCGAAAGTGCAGACGCTCACTCCGGAAGAGATGGCGGCCACGGGCGCGGGCACGGATTGGAATGCAATCACTGAACAAGTGAGCGCGTTGCAGCAACGTCTCGATGAAATGGGGCCGGTGAATCTCGTGGCGATTGAGGAGTACGAAGAAACCGAGCAGCGCCACACATTCCTCAGCACGCAGTACGACGATCTCGTTAAGGCGAAGGCGGAGTTGGCGGAAGTCATCAACCGCATCAACACGCAGACGAAGGAAATGTTCATCACGACCTTCAACCAGATTCGCGAGAACTTTCGGAACATGTTTATCGAAGTGTTCGGCGGTGGTAAGGCCGACCTGATCCTGACGGACGAAAACGATGTACTCGAATCCGGCATCGACATTGTGGCGCGCCCTCCCGGCAAACAATTGCAGAGCATCTCGCTCCTTTCCGGCGGCGAACAAACGATGACCGCTGTCGCCCTGCTCTTCTCCATTTACCAGGTGAAGCCGAGTCCGTTCTGCGTGCTGGACGAATTGGACGCGCCGCTCGACGAATCGAATATCAACCGGTTCATCCGCGTGCTGCAGCGCTTCATCGAGCATTCGCAGTTCATCATCATCACACACAACAAGCGCACCATCGGCATGGCGGACGTGCTTTACGGCGTGACGATGCAAGAGCACGGTGTGAGCAAGATCGTGAGCGTGAAATTCCATAAGTCCAATGAACCGGTGAACGCGACGACGACCACGACGGGTCACGAGCGCGAACTCGTCCCGCAACCGCCTGGTCTCCTCGTCGAGCAAATGGAGGACGCGCCGCACACGAGAGAAGAAACACTCGAGGTCGCGCCGAAATAGCTTCCTGTCCGTCTGGTTTGGGAAACACCCGTGCAGCGCAGCCGTTGCACGGGTGATTCTCTTTATGACTTGGATTCTCCGGAACTCATGATGCCCGATTCGAGCGATTATTCCTCTCGTTTAGCGGCAACGATCCGGCAGGAAACCAAAACATCCTCCATCATTTTAGTTTGCCGTGAGTTTTCCATCTCGGTACGATTCGCGCGCGTCGAACGGTGGCGCAACCCACGACCCGGGAACCTATGGACAACAAACCATTACCAAAAAACGAAATTGATCAGCTCGTGGACGGGCTGAACCGGCTTGCGTGCAACCTTTGGGGCACGTGGGACCAGGACACGCTGGAAATCTTCGCGCGCCTCTCGCCCCGCGCCTGGCAAAATCTTTATCACAACGGCGTGGCTGTGCTGCACGAAGTGTCGCCACAGGAATTGCGCGCGCGCTTGCAGGACGAGCCGTTCGCGGAGAAAGTGCGCACTACGATTCAACGGTTTGACGCGTATCTCGCCGATCAAAATACGTGGTGCCATCAGAACGCGCCGAAGTTGCTCAAGAACCCCGTCGCTTACTTCACCGCTGAATTTGGTTTTCACGAGACGCTGCCCATCGCGGCCGGCGGCCTCGGCGTGCTGGCGGGCGATCATTTGAAGTCGGCGAGCGATCTCGGTCTTGGCCTCGTTGGCATCAGCTTGTTTTATCGCGAAGGCTATTTTCAACAGTCGCTCAGTCAAGACAACTGGCAGGTCGATTACTACCGCTTGCTGAATCCGCGGAACCTTCCCATGGAGCCGGTCCTCGACAAAAACGGCGAACCGCTTGTGTGTACGGTCGAAATCGGTTTCAACACGGTGGCGTTCCAGGCTTGGAGAGTGAACGTCGGCCGGTGCTCGGTTTACCTTCTCGACGCGAACCGCCCCGAGAACGAGCAGACGTATCGCGATCTGACGCTGCGCGTTTACGGAGGAGACAGCACGACGCGCATCATGCAGGAAATTCTGCTGGGCATCGGCGGCGTGCGTTTGCTCCGCAAGCTTGGTCTCGCGCCTTCCGTGTTCCACATGAACGAAGGGCACGCGGCCTTTCTCACGCTGGAGCTGATGCGCGAGAAAATTGCCGCGGGCCAATCATTCGCCGAGGCGAAAAAGAACACGACGCCCGAGTGCATCTTTACGACCCACACTCCGGTGGAAGCGGGTCACGATCGCTTCACGCCGGACCTGATGCACTTCGTGATGCCAAAGGTGCCGGCGCAACTTGGCATCAAGACGCCCGAACTTCTCGCGTTGGGACGGGTGCATCCGGAGAACGAAGGCGAACCGTTTTGCATGACGGTGCTGGCTCTCAAATGCTCTCGCGCAGCGAACGGGGTGAGCGAGTTGCACGGACAGGTCAGCCGCGAGATGTGGCAGGTGCTTTATCCCGGCAAGAAAGTGGATGAAGTGCCGATTGGCCACATCACCAACGGCATTCACATTCCAGGTTGGGTGAAGGGAACTCAACGCCGCTTTCTCCGCCGCAAGATGGGCGTGGACGCGGAGAAGAATATCAACTCCGCGGAGTATTGGCAGCGGCTTGTCGATCCAAGCGTCACGAGTGACGAAGAACTTTGGGCCATGCGGTACAACCTGCGCCGTGAGCTGATCGAGTTCGCGCGCCGGCGTCTGTTGATTCAAGGCAAGCAACTCGAGGATTTCATTTCCTACGATGCTCTGCTGAACCCGGATGCGCTGACGATCGGATTCGCGCGCCGCTTTGCGACCTACAAGCGCGCGCCACTGATCTTCGATCGCTTCGACGACGTGGTGCGGCTCGTGAAGGATTCATCGCGACCGCTCCAGTTCATTTTTGCGGGCAAGGCGCATCCGCGCGACGACGACGGCAAGCGTTACATCCAGCGCATCGTTCACTTGAGCAAGTTCAGTGAGTTGAAGGGGCACCTCGTGTTCGTGGAGAACTACGACATCCATGTGGCGCGCCAGATGGTGAGCGGCTGCGACGTGTGGCTGAACAACCCGCGGCGGCCGTTGGAAGCATCGGGGACGAGCGGTCAAAAGTGTGGCGCGCACGGCTGCTTGAACTTCAGCATTCTCGACGGCTGGTGGCGCGAAGGATACGACGGCACGAATGGATTCTCGATTGGCAAAGACTCGCATCCGAGTTCCATCGAGGAGCAAGACAAGCAGGACGCGGCCAATCTTTACAAAACGCTGACCGAGGAAGTGATCCCAATGTTTTTCGATCGCGATGCGAATGGCGTGCCGCGCGCATGGATCAAACGCGTCCGCCGTGCGATGGAGACTCTGGTCCCGGCCTACAATACGTGGCGCATGGTGCAGGATTACACGCAGAAGTATTACGCACCGAAGTGAGCGGCCGTTGCTGGTTCACGGCCGGAGTGCGAAGACCGTTGATGTCGCGGGCTTCTA
>DATHKK010000504.1:0-2329 GCA_035489355.1 Candidatus Limnocylindria bacterium | reverse complement strand
CGCGGCCAAGGCGAGGAGCGGCGGGATGTTGTCCTGGTCGAGCGCGTGGCGGTAGAGCAGGCAAAGCTCGTCCACGGCGGCGGGCGTCTGCTTCGCCGGCACGCAGCGGAAGATGACCTCGGGCGCGGCACTAGGAGAGAGCTTGATGATGTCGTTGTCGATGCGCTTGAACTGGCCGGCGTCGCCGCTGGCGGACTGGCAGAGGGCGTGGAGGTGCCTGAGCGTGTCGGGCGTGACGGGAAGTTTCGCGTGGCGCGTGTGGATTTCGTTCAACGCGCGGCGGTAGCCCTGCACTTCCTGCTCGGAACGGTCGCGCGGTTTGGTGTTGCCCAGCACGAGCGGGCGCAGGCGATCCGCAGCGACAGTGACGCCCTCGATGCGGTTGGAGGATTCGGTGCTTTGAATGAGGGCCATTTCGCGCAGGGCCTTGAGCAGTTGCAGCGATTGCTTGGTGAACAATTCCTGTTTGCCCTTGGACTCGGCGATGTCATTGAGCAGCCACGCCGTGCTCATGGGCAGCGCGTGGTCGCGAAGGCGTTGGTTGCGAAAGGAGTTCATGGCGAAATCAGTTCAGTTCCATCCAGCACCGAAGAACCGGCTGCACGCCGAGCGGAGCCTGAACTTTCTTGAGGTAAGTGTTGGCGATGTGCTTCTCGATTTTCAACCGGATGTCGCGCAAGCTTTCCGGCGCGACGGCGCAACGGCGCGGCGTTTCTGGCGAGCAGCGGATGATGGGATCAATTTCCTCGGGCTGATCGACGATCTTGCTGTCGCTCAGGCAGTAGAGATACCACGCGGCGCGGCCTGCGCTGTCGGTCCATTGCTTCGTGTCGCGTTCCTCGCCGGGGAGCGTGTAACAGAAGAACACCGCCTGCGTGCCGGGCTTGGGATGCGCCTGGCCGCTGAACACACGGCCCGGCAGGCCATCGAGCCGTTGCGCGAGGTCCGGGGTCTCGGCCAGCAACCGTTCCAGTTCGAGCTGCATCTTTTCCGTCGGCGTGGTCGTGCCCTCGTAGCTGCTCATGAAATCGCGGAGCGCATCGTAATCGTCTTCGGGGCGCAACAGCTTCTTGCCCTCGATGCCGAACACCTTGGAGATGCGCAGCGTCTTGTGCGCGACCTTGCCGTAAAGCTTGAGCAACTCATCCAGTTCGTCCGGCGGCAGGAAATTCCAATGCACGACCCGGCCCCGGTTCTTTTTCTCCTCCGGGTGATCGGCCAGCAGCTTCGCCTCGATCTCCGGGTTCAGGCGGCGGTCCACGCGGCCAATGCGCTGCATGAGGCGCACGGGGTTCCAGTGGAGGTCGTAATTGATCAGCCGCGTGGCGTCCTGAAGGTTCAAGCCCTCCGCGAGAATGTCCGTAGCGATCAGGATGCGCGTTTCCTTCAAGCCATTTTCGGCGAGCGCGGCGGAGGAAGTGCCGTTGTAGTAAGGCGAGAATTGTTGCAGGGCCTCGGCGCGGTCGCGCTTGGTGGCACTGTCGATTTCATCCACGCCGTCCAGCCCAGCCTTGGTCAACTCGCGTTTGAGGTAACGCGCCGTGGCCATGAATTCACTGAAGACGAGAACCTTGCGGCCCTTAAGATCCGCGTCGCTTTTGAGCAGCTTGACCAGCGCCACGAGTTTGTTGTCGTGCTCGGGCGTGAACTTTTTCAACTCATCGAGAAAATCCACCAGCGTCTCCATGTCGTCGAAGGTGTCGTCGAACATCTCATCAAGCTTGTAGCTCTCGCGGTCGATGGCGGTGAAGTGGTGCGCGTATTCGTCGGCCAGTTCTTCGTCCTGCTCCTCAGACTCATCTTCCTCGGAGAACTCATGCCGTCGCGCCTGCACATATTCCAGTAACTCCGCGTTACGTCGCTTCCATTTGTCGAAGCGATTCAACTCGTGCTCGGTCTGACTATTGACCTTCACGAAGGCGAGCAGCTTGAGCAAAAGATTCTGGCACGACTGCTCGAACGCGGTGATGGAACTCTCGAAACGTTTCAGGAATTGAACGCGAATGAGCCTCACCAGTCCGACCTGTCGGCCACGCTCGAAACCAGCGATGCTTTCCGGGTCCCCTTTGAAGTAGGCGATGGGATAATAAGGCGCGAGCGCGAAGAGTGGTTTGTCCTTGGCGAAGGCCATCTCCACTTTGCCGAGCAGATGTCCGTAGGTTTTTTTGACGGAGTATTGCGCGACCCGGGGGTCTTCCTTTTTCGGGAACAGCGCTTCGCTCACGCCTTGCTGTCGCTGGCTCTGCTTTACGAAGGCGCGGCTGCGTTGCACGACCAATTCACGAAACAGTTTGTCGTTGAACAAAACTTGCTCTGCTTCGACCTGGTT
>DATHKK010000503.1:0-2873 GCA_035489355.1 Candidatus Limnocylindria bacterium | reverse complement strand
CTTCGCGCCGGGCACGCTGTAATCGTACGGGCCGCGATGCACTTCGGGTTCCTTGTCGAAGTTGCCGTGGGGCGGAGGCGTCGGCGTCTGCCATTCGAGCGTGGTCGCCTGCCAGGGATTGTCCGATTCGATTTTCTTGCCGTGCTTCAGACTCCAGAAGAAATTGATGATGAAAGGAATTTGCGCCAGGCCCAGCAGCCACGCGGCGCGGGAGATGTCCCTGTTCAAGTGAATGACAAATTCGCTGAGCGCGCCTTCGACGCCGGGTGAGTTGGTGATCGAATACGTCGCGCCACCGTCCGACATGCGGCGCAGCATCCCGGCCAGCCCTTGCAGAAACATCGGGCCGAAGACGAGGTTCATGAACACGAACGAGAGGACGAAATGAACGCGGCCCCAGAACTCGTTCATGAAACGGCCCGTCGCCTTGGGGTACCAGTAATAAATTCCCGCCATCAGGCCAAAGATCGTTCCGGGCGCGACGACGTAGTGGAAGTGCGCGATGACGTAGTAAGTGTCGTGCAGCAGGATGTCGCTGGCGTTGAAACCGAGCGGCAGTCCCGTCAGGCCGCCGATGCCGAACATCGGCAGGAACGCCAGCGCGAAGAGCATCGGCGTATTGAAACGAATCGAGCCGCCCCACAACGACAGGAACAGCGCCGTGAGAATGATGACCGACGGAATTGAAATGATCATCGTGGTGGTTTGGAAGAACGTGCTGATCTTCGTTCCCATGCCCGTGAGATACATGTGGTGCGCCCAGACGATGAAGGAGAGGAAGCCAATCGCGAGCACCGAATGGACAAGCGCCTTGTAGCCCCACAGCGGCTTGCGCGTGTTGCACGCGATGATTTCGGCAACAATGCCCATCGCGGGAAGAATCAACACATACACTTCCGGATGTCCGAGGAACCAGAAGAGATGCTGCCAGAGCAACGGGCTGCCGCCGCCGCTGACATCGATCGTTTGACCGGCAATGACCAGACCGCTCGGAAGGAAGAAGCTTGTGTCGAACACGTTGTCCATGAGCTGCATCACACCCGCGGCTTCGAGCGGCGGAAACGCGAGGAGCAACAGGAAGCCCGTGACAAATTGCGCCCAGACGAAGAACGGCAGGCGCATCCAGCTCATGCCCTTGGCGCGAAGCTGAATGATGGTGGCGATGAAATTGACCGCGCCGAGCAGCGACGAAGTAATGAGGAGCACCATGCCGATGAGCCAGAACGTCTGGCCATCGATGCGATGTGAAAGGTCGGCGATGGACGCGAGCGGAGAATAGGAGGTCCAACCGGATTTCGCCGCGCCACCTGGTATGAAGAAGCTCGCGAGCATTACCACGCCGCCTCCGAAGTAGCATTGATAGCTCACCATGTTGATGCGCGGGAACACCATGTCAGGCGCGCCGATTTGCAGCGGGACGACGAAATTGCCGAAAGCGCCGAACGCGAGCGGCACAATGGCGAGGAATACCATGATCGTTCCATGCATCGCGCCGAAGGCGTTGTAGAGGTCGGGCGTCATGATGCCCGGGATTTTGACTTCCGTCTTGGTGCCGTCGGGATTGACCTTTTCAACCGTTTTGCTGGCGACCATGTCTTCGCCCAAGGCCTTTTGCAGCAAGCCGCCGACGACGGGGATCGGGTCATTCGGATACGCCATTTGCCAGCGCATGGCCGCCATGAGCAGAAATCCGAAGAGCAAAAAGCACAGCGCGGTGATGCCGTACTGAATCCCAATGACCTTATGGTCGGTCGAGAAGATGTATTTGCGCATGAAGGGCAGCTCGTGGTGAGCGTGCGCTTCGTGCGCGGTATGGGTCGTCGCGTGTGTCTCAGCCATGGGTTTCGTTAGTTATTACGACTGCCGAAAAATCGAAGGGCGGAAAATATCTCCGCGCCAAATTCAGTGTCAACGGCAGATTCAGTTTTCATCGTTCAAGGCCGCACTTTGTCGAGCGCCATCAGCCCAAGCAAGAGCGGTAAGTACAGGATCGAAGCAAAGAAAAGTTGTCGCGCCCGCGCGCGGGTCAGTTCGCGGGAAAACTGGATCGCGCACCAGAGAAACGCGAGGCCGAACAGCAGCGCGCCGAAAAAATAAACGCGGCCGGCGATGGGTGAACCGCTGGGACCAGAGGCCAAAACAGCAGGACAGATGCTGACGGCAATCAGGCCGAGCGTATGACTCACCGCCTGTCTCCCAGTTCGCGCGCCGTCGGGGTCGCGCACCGGAAGCATGACGAAGCCGGCCTTCGCGTATTCCTCCCGATACATCCACGCGATGGCGAGGAAGTGCGGCAGTTGCCAGAAAAACAAAATGGCGAACAGCGCCCAGCCTTCACGGGAAACGCTGTCGCGCGCAGCAGCCCAGCCCATGAGCGGAGGCAGCGCGCCCGGGATAGCACCGATCGCGGTGTTCAAAGTCGTGACGCGTTTGAGCGGCGTGTAAACCAGCACGTAGCTGAGCAAGGTGATGGCACCGAGCACGCTCGTGAGCAAATTCACGAAGAGCGCAAGGTGCAGCAGTCCACCGATGGAGAGAATTCCGCCAGCGAGCAGAACGGTGGCGGGCAAAAGCTCATTCGCGGGCAACGGACGCGTTTCCGTGCGAGGCATTCTGGCGTCGTGATCGCGCTCCCACCATTGGTTCAACGCCGCCGCGCCGCAGGCCACCAGCGTCGTGCCGAACAAAGCGTGACCCAAGAGAACCCAATCGATGGCTCCTTCCACGCCAGCGTAGAACCCCGCGAGCGTCGTGAGCAGGACCAGAAACGTGAGCCGCGCCTTCACGAGATCCGACCAGATCGCAAAGGCCGAACGCTCGCTCGATACTGTCGGGATCGTTGTCGTCGCGATGGCCTTCATGCGTGTTTCACT
>DATHKK010000502.1:0-3660 GCA_035489355.1 Candidatus Limnocylindria bacterium | reverse complement strand
GCCGCTGTCCCGCGCCGAGAGGCTTGCCGGCCAGCGCCAAGACATTCGAGAACACGCTGATGGTGGCGTGGAAGCTTTCATTCGTGCCGTGCGGGTTCGTGACCGTGACGAAGTAAACGCCAGAATCGCTCGGCTGCGCGTTGGCGATCTCATAGGCTGTATTGGTCGCAAACGGAATGGCGTTCGAGTTGAAAAACCATTGGAACGCGAGCGGCACTGTCCCGGCCGCGCCGATTTGTAAAATGAGCGGACTGCCCGCGAGCAAAAACTGGTTCGTGATGTTCGAAGTGATGATCGGCGGTGCGTTCGTAAGATTCAGCGTGAAGATCCGATCGCTTTCCACTTCGCCGCAATCGTTGAAGGCATGCACCGTGTAATCACCGGCGTCAGCGGCTGAGACACTCGCGATGACGTATGTGGCGTTGGTCGCAGTGCGATTCCCATCCGGATCGATTTCCGCGCCATTTAGCCGCCACTGATAACTGACCGACGCGCCCGCACGCACCACGACAGCAATGCTCAGCGGCTCGCCAATCGTGGCGTCATAGCGGGCCGCTCCCGTGGTGTCGCCGACCCGGTGCGGCTCCTCGATGAGAAACGGCCGGCACTCCGTGGCGCGCGCGGTGTGCTGAGCATTGCCGCGAAACATCGGCCAGGCCGGTTCGTCAGTGTCGTCCGCCATCGCTTCGGTTTGGACGGCGTAAACCACTTTGCCCGAACCGAAATAAACCACGCCAAACGCATCGAGCACGGGAGAAGTTCGCACCGCCGTCTTCGTCTTCACCGTCCACAGGATCGTGCCATCCTCGGGCGAAAAGGCGTAAAGCCGCCCGTCATCGCACCCGGCGTAAATCGTTCCATCCACGCCGATGCTGATGGCTGATCGAATGGGCGCTTTCGTCGCCGCCTTCCAGCGCACCACGCCATTGATCGTGAAGCAATAGAGCCGCGAATTCTCCGATGCGATATAGAAACGCCCGTCCGCGCCGATGGCGCCCGAGGATGTCACGTTCTTGTCCGTGTCGAAACGCCAGAGGACGTCGTTCGTCGTGCCGCCGGAACCCAACGCGTAAACGCGCTCGTCATTTGCGCCGAATTGAATCGTCCCATCTTCCGCCACCGCCGGCAGCGACTTGATGGCGCTGCGAGGCGTGAAGGCCGACGCTTCGGTGCCGTCTTCATTCACGCCGCGCAGATGTCCGCCACTCACGATCAAAATGGTTCCGTCATCCGTGACCACCGGTGGCCTGACATCGTCAGGCGCGAGGTAAGACCAATTCACGAAGAAGCCCGGGAACTCCGGCGTCAGCGAGTAAAGACGGCGGCCCGTGGTTCCGACGTACACCGTGCCGTCTGCCCCAATCGCCGGCGTGGACAAAGGCCGGCTCAACGAGGTGGAGCGCAGATCGATTTCGCCAAAGTCGCCCTGATCAATGATCCCGTAGAGACGGCCATCCGCGCCGCCGACGTAAATCCGTTCGCCATCGAGAACGGGGGAGGAAAGGGTGCCCGGAAACTTCAAGGCATTCGTCCATTTTTCTTCGCCGGA
Organism: Candidatus Limnocylindria bacterium; assembly: GCA_035489355.1. Lineage (GTDB taxonomy): Bacteria > Verrucomicrobiota > Verrucomicrobiia > Limisphaerales > SIBH01 > JANNGC01. The sequence goes on along the minus strand of DATHKK010000502.1, from coordinate 2,111 downwards.
AAGCGTGTCGATTGCGTGCAACCGCCGGTCCTGAGAACTGATGTATAGCGTCAAGCCATCTGGGGACAGCGCCGGAGAAGACACGACGCCTTTCGTGATATTCGTCCACAGAATTCTGTCGGGGTCATCCGTAAGCACGGGTCGCGCGGCGCTGACAAGGCCGATGCTTTGGTGCAGAAAAGCGGCAATGACAAAAAGAATCAGGGCACTAACAACGCTGGGTCGGCACTTCATGTAATTACATCGCTTCGGGGACGTTAAAAATCAGGCCGCATTTTCCTGAACGCACAGGCAAGCTGCAAGCCTTTAAGCCGAACACCGGGAAGGCGAAAGAGTTTCAGGTTGAAGGTTACCTGTGGTGCGGCGCGGCGTGTTTTGGATTGCGGTGACTTGTCACCGCTTTCCCGCTGGACCGACTTGTCGGTCCAGCCAAGCCGCGTTCAGCGGCTTGGCGGGCGGTGAAGATTTCTCTCACCAAGACGGCGACAAGTCGCCTGCGGAAAGCGGTGACAAGTCACCGCAATCCAAAAGGACTTTTGGCGGCGGGCTTTGTTCTCTTAAGCTCGCGTAGTGATTCGCAACATCATCTTCGATTGGTCGGGCACGCTGGTGGATGATTTGCCTGCCGTGCGGGAGGCGACCAACCATGTCTTCAAGAACGCCGGCCTTTCAGAGTTGACGCTCGATGAATTCCGCGCCGAGTTCTGTCTCCCGTTCAAAAAGTTTTACGACAAGTTCCTCCCGCACGTCGCCATGGAGCAACTGGAATTGTGGTTCCACGGCAAGTTTAAGGAGTGCCAGGACTCGGTCGTCCCGCTGCCGCACGCGCGCGAGTTCCTTCAATTCTGTCGCGAACGCCAGTTGCGCACGTTCGTCCTCAGCGCAGTCCACGGCCAGCACTGGCACGCACAAGCGAAAGCCGCGGCCTTCGCGGAGTTCATCGACGAGCCGTTCCTCGGCGTTCTCGACAAGCGGGAGAAGATTCATCATATCCTCGAACAGCATCAACTCGCGGCGAATGAAACGCTGTTCATCGGCGACATGCAGCACGACATCGAGACCGCAAAGCACGGCGGAGTTCACTCGTGCGCGGTGCTGACAGGCTACAACAACCTCGCTCAACTGCGCGCCGCGGAACCGGATTTGATTGTCGAACACCTCGGCGAACTGCGCGAGTTGCTGGGCAAGCAAGAGATGGATTTGAAACCGCGCGATTCCGCCGGCGGCATCTCGCCCTGGCCGATCGTCACCGTGGGCGCCGCGATATTTCATCCGCGTACGAATGACGTGCTGATGTTTCGCACGCACAAATGGTCGGGGCTGTGGGGAATTCCCGGCGGCAAAGTGCGTTTAGGCGAAGCGTGCGTGGATGCCTTGCGCCGCGAATTGAAAGAGGAGACGAACCTCGACGTGGACGGCATCGAGTTCGTGCTCGTGCAGGATTGTATTGGCTCGAAGGAGTTTTATCGCGACGCGCATTTCGTCTTGCTGAACTATCGTTGCCGCGCCGTGGAACCGCTGGATGTGCAATTGAATTACGAAGCGCAGGAGTTTCGCTGGGTGACGCTCGAAGACGCGTTCAAGATGGAGTTGAACCAGCCCACGCGCTTTCTATTAGACGCTTTGCGGAAGGATTGAAACGACTATGGACACGATCACCATCAGCGATCTGGAAGTCTTCTACTGCGTCGGCGTGCCGGATGCAGAGCGCGCCCAGCCGCAGCGTTTGTTGATCACGGTTGCGATGGAACATGATTTCCGCGCGGCCTCGGCCAGCGACGAACTGAGCGGCACGATTGATTATTTCGCCGTCTGCCAGCGCGTGCTGAAATTCGGCGAGGGCCTGCATTGGAAGCTGATTGAAACGCTGGCCGAAGATCTCGCGGAAATGGTGCTCGAAGACTTCGCACCGAGCGCTGTGACTGTGGAGGTGAAGAAATTTATTATTCCGCAGGCACACCACGTTTCTGTCCGCGTGACGAGAAGCAAGCACTAGCAAATCCGGTCTCGCGAAAGGACCTACCGCTTCTTCTTCAGCTCCGTCTTCGTCTCGTCCGAGAGAAATTCCAGCTCTGGCTTCAACTCACGTTTGGTTTCCGAACTCATGCGGT
>DATHKK010000501.1:0-2433 GCA_035489355.1 Candidatus Limnocylindria bacterium | reverse complement strand
AGCAGATCGGGTTGGGGCGCGAACTCTTCATTGCGCCGCATCAACTCTTGCGGATCGAGTCCGCGAGCGCCCTGGTAAGCGGCCGTGGAAAAATAATAACGGTCCACGATGACAATTGTCCCATCTCGGAGCGCCGGCATGATCTTATCGGCCACATGTTCCCGCCGGTCTTTGATAAAAGTTTCGACCTCATCTTCGATCGAGAGACGTCCCGTTTGGGCGGACTCCCGCAGCACGCGGCCCCAAGGTCCATTGGTAGGTTCCTTGGTCCCGATCGTGGCGAGTTGGCGCGCGGCCAGACGCTCCTGCAGCAAGCGCGCTTGCGTCGTTTTGCCGGCGCCGTCAATGCCTTCAATGGCAATGAGGAAACCGGGAAAGTAGGGAGCCACATTCATGCAACTCAAGATGGCAATGGGGAACGGCTACGGTCAACACTTCTGCCATCGGGCGGACTTTGCTCCACTCATCTCAAGGGTTTCGCCGAAACCAACGGGCCTCGAGAAACAGGTGGAGAAAAAGATGGTGGCTGCGGCCGGAATCGAACCGGCGACACAAGGATTTTCAGTCCTCTGCTCTACCAACTGAGCTACACAGCCGACCGCGAAGAGCGGTAATTGATAGGCGCAAAATCCACTTTCGCAAGGGATTTCCTGCGCCGGCGCCTGCACGGTGGGTTCCAGCAAGAACAACCCTTGGACGCAAACAAACTACACTGCGGGACTGGCCTTGCCGGTGTGGCGAATGTCGCGGCCTTCGTAAAGATAAACCACTTCCTCGCCAATGTTCGTGGCATGGTCGGCGATGCGTTCGAGCGATTTGGAAACGACCATCAAGTTCAACGCGCGCGTGATCGTGGAGGGGCGTTCGATCATGTAGCTGGCCAGTTCGCGGTGCAGTTGCTTGTTCATCGCATCGACTTCCTTGTCGCTCTTGATCACGTCGCGCGCTTCCTGCGGATTGCGATTCACGAAGGCATTGATCGCGTGGTCGAGCATCTGCAAACCAAGCTGCGCCATCTTGGGAATGTCCACGTAAGGTTTGAGCTGCGGCTCGCTGTTCAACTCGATGGCGCGGCGCGCAATGGTTGTGGCCTCATCGCACACGCGTTCCAAATCGTGCGAAGCCTTCATGGCGATCGTGATGAGACGCAGGTCCGTGGCCAGTGGCGCCTTGGAGAGAAGAGTCACCGCGACTTCGTCCACTTTGATTTCGAGCTGGTCCACGATGCTGTCGTCTTCGATGACGCGTTTAGCGAGCACCTCGTCGCGATCCATGAGCGCCTGCACAGCGCGGGTGACGGCGTTGCGCGAATGGCCGGCCATCAGCAGCAGCAGTTCTTTCAGTTCAGCAAGTTCCTGATCGTGGTGGGTCATCATGGGAAAGTAGTCAGTAATCAGTGAATTATCCAAAACGTCCGGTGACGTAATCCTCAGTCTGCTTCTTGTTCGGGTTGGTAAACATCTTTGAAGTGATGTCGTACTCCACCAGTTCACCCAAGTAGAAAAACGCCGTGTAATCGCTAATGCGCGCGGCCTGTTGCATGTTGTGCGTCACGATCACGATGGTGAAGTCCTTTTTCAGCTCGAGAATCAATTCCTCAATTTTCGACGTGGCAATCGGGTCGAGGGCCGACGCCGGTTCGTCCATCAAAATGATTTCAGGACGGATGGCAATGGCGCGGGCGATGCACAGGCGTTGCTGTTGTCCGCCGGACAATCCCATGGCGCTGGCTTCCATGCGGTCTTTGACTTCATCCCACAACGCCGCGCCCTTGAGGCTTTGCTCAACGACTTCATCGAGCACGGATTTCTTTTTTACTCCGGCCACACGCAAGCCGTAGGTGATGTTCTCGTAGATGGACTTGGGAAATGGATTGGACTTCTGAAATACCATGCCGACGCGTTTGCGCAGTTCGATCACGTCCACGTCGTGGCCGAAGACGTTGTGCCCGTCGATGCGCACCTGGCCTTCGGTTCGGACGTTTTCGATGAGGTCGTTCATCCGGTTGATGCAGCGCAGTAACGTCGATTTGCCGCAGCCGGACGGGCCGATGAACGCGGTCACCAGTTTCTCGCGAATGGAGAGAGAGCAATTCTTCAGGGCGCGGGCGGCGCCGTAGTAGAGCGAAAGATCATCCACGTCGATGACATAGGCGCGCTTCGCGTTCTCCGCGAGCGTCGCGGCGTCGGCGGCCGGCGGCACGATGGCCTTGGTTACTGAGGCGGTGTGCGTCATATCAGGCAAAAGCTCCGGTTCGGAATTTTTTTCGCAGCCGGTCACGAATCAAAATGGCCGCGAGATTCAAGGCAATCACCACGACGAGCAACAGCAGTGTCGTCGTAAAGACCATCGGCTTGGCGGCTTCCACGTTCGGCGATTGAAAGCCGACATCGTAAATGTGAAAACCCAGGTGCATGAATTTGCGATCGAAGT
>DATHKK010000500.1:0-2124 GCA_035489355.1 Candidatus Limnocylindria bacterium | reverse complement strand
TTATATGATCCGAGACACGGACGGGCCGCCGTTCGGCTGCACGCAGCAGGAGTTGATGGAGCGCTTTTCCCCGCACTTCGAACTCAAACACGGCTGGGTGCCGCGCTCGTATCCAAATCGCACCGGGCTTGAATTGATGCTTTGGTGGCAGCGAAAGCGTGGCGCATGAGCAAAGTGGCTGGGGAAGTCTTGCGGGCGGCGGCGGCGTTGCGCGACGCGGTGGACCCGCTCCGCTTCAGCCCGCCCGTGACGCACGTTTACAATCCGCTGAACTACGCGTGGGCCGCGCACGAGCAGTACGTGAAGAAATTTGCGACCGCGCCCAAGCGCATCGTTTTCCTCGGCATGAATCCGGGCCCATTCGGCATGGCGCAAACGGGTGTGCCCTTCGGCGAAGTGAGCGCCGTGCGTGACTGGATGGGCGTGCGGGCCGGCATCAAGCGTCCGTCGCTGGAGCATCCGAAACGTCCCGTGCTCGGTTTCAATTGCCCCCGCTGCGAAGTGAGCGGCCAGCGCTTGTGGGGATTGTTCGCCAAACGTTTCGGCGCGCCGGAAAACTTTTTTCGCGAGCACTATGTCGTGAACTATTGCCCGCTCGCCTTTCTCTCTGAAACGGGGAGCAATCTCACGCCGGACAAGTTGCCGAAGCGTGCAGTGGAAAAACTCTTCACCGCGTGCGATGCGCACCTCACTCGTGTCATCGAAACTCTTCGGCCAGAATGGATGGTCGGCGTGGGCGGCTTTGCCTTCGAGCGCGTGCGGTGGCTGAATGAAAAACTGCCTCACTTGCGCGCCGCCCAGATTCTTCATCCCAGTCCCGCCAGTCCCGCCGCGAACCGCGATTGGGCCGGCGCTGCGACCAAACAACTTCAGCAGTGCGGCACCTGGCCGCTGGATTGATGAACGAACGCCGTTGCTGATGCCGCAACCGCAGTGATATGGGAGTGGGGTGACTTGTTACCGCTTTCGGCAGGCGACTTGTCGCCGTCGAACAGAGAAGCGTGTGACGCTATCGCGAGCCGCCGCACGCGGCTCTGCCTGGCCGACAAGTCGGCCAAGCGGCAAAAGCGGTGACGAGTCACCGCATTCCAAGCGAGGCTGGTTTTGCACTGCCCCAAAAAAGAAGAGACACGACCGTCCTGGCGCGCGTCTCCTTTGCTCCGATTGAGACCGATCAGTCGGTTTTCTTTTGGATTTTTTCGCCGGCCTTCTCCATGTCCTCGCCGACGCCGTGTGCGGTGTGTTTGCATCCCACGGCGGCCAGCGCATAAGCGGCCAGCATCACTGCCAGTATGGTTTTTTTCATAGGTTTGTTTTTCCGCGACGCGCGCTGGAGCTTTCCCTATTTCCCCTTGCTGCCCGTCCGCGAAATTCTGTCCTGATTCTCCGAGCGGGCCGGGCGTCCCAGCCGTCCGCGCTGCTCGCTGCGGCCGCGCGCCTGTTCGCGCGTGGAATCCTTCGTTTTGTTTTGCGTCTTCAACCGTTTGCTGCGCGGTTCCCATTGGAGTTGATCGCGGCTCTTGAATTCATGCGCCGTGGCGTGCTTGCGTTTGCCGATGGCTTCGCCCGTGGAGGCGCGCTCCTGGATGAAGTTGCGATCGCGTGGCGTTGTTCTCGGCATTGCGCTGGCCAATGTCGCCCGGACGGCTGAAGGACTTCCGGACTTTGGTCCCCGCGTAGCAAGTGCAACTCGTGCCATCCGCGCACCCCTGACAGCAATACGTCTCGCCATATTTCGCAAAGCCGCCATTCGGTGCTTTCCTCAAATCCATCCGGCATTGCGGACAGGCAAGGTTCACGCGTGCTTTGGTGTTTGTTCGAATCACAGAATCCATTTCTACCTCCTAAGGCGAAGATACGCCTCGCTTCCCAATATGGCAAACGACGGAACGCCGTGGAGTTTGGGATTCGGATTTGGATTTTCGCCCTCTCCCTTGTCAAAGTGCGCGCGTGAACAGAACGTGCTTTCGGTCTGTATTCAGTGCGGCGCGCCGTACCCGTCAGCCACAGGTTGAACTATGAATAAATTCGCGTCAGAACTTCTCGGGACGTTCGCCCTCGTCTTCGCGGGCACCGGCGCCATCGTCATCAACAACGTCAGCAACGGCGCGATCACCCACGTGG
>DATHKK010000499.1:0-3455 GCA_035489355.1 Candidatus Limnocylindria bacterium | reverse complement strand
GTTCATCGCTGGGGTGTGGCACCTCGATGACCCGTCCGTTCAGAGCAATCTCTTTCTTAACGCGCTTCAATTCATCCGACAGAGCTTCGCCGGCGAAAACCAAGTCGCAGTCGAACTGCTCCGAGACTTTTTTGAAAATGCGCAAAACCCCGTCGCGGTTCTTACGGCGCAGATTGGAACCAACGTTGAGCAGGAATGGGCGACCGGATTCAAGCGCGGGAAAATCTTCGGCCAGCGCGTCCGCGTTCTCACCGTTCCTCCGGGCCAGCGTCGGCGCGACACCGAGCATCACGACGGAGGAGCGCGTTTTCATTTCACCGCCGGCGAGTCGGATTAGATCACGTTGAGTGGCCGTAGAAATGCACACGACCCTCTGCGCACGCTTCAAGCTGCGCAAAATCCAGCGTTGAAGAATCTTTCCAGTGAACGATGCGGGACAGTCCGTGTTCTCGCCGAGCGCGCCACGCACCGCAAGCAAGTCGTGGCAGGTCACGACGTGCGGCTTGTTCCGCAAGGCCGTCGCATACATGGCATTGGAGTGATCGCAGATGTGAACCACGTTCGCCCACGACGCGGCGCGGCGGAGTGATGGTCGAAACACAACGAACTTGTCGATGTAGGCGAGCCATTTGAGGAGACCGCACGAGAGCCACTTCGCGCGTCCAAACGTTGGCGCGGGCTGGATTCGCCGGACTTCATGCCCGCGTGCGATCAAGCCTTCGTGCAGCATGGTGGCAAAGCGCTGCATGCTGCGCTGGTTGTCCGGAATATAATTGCCGACGAGCAGAATCTTCATGGCGACGGCTCCATCAGTTTCTTCGTCCAACCCGTGCCTCGCGCCGCAGCCCTTTTCGCCGCAATAGCCGCGCGCAAAGCGACCACCTTCGCGGGCCGCACGCGCTCGGGTTGTTTGGCGGCAACGACCGCTGCCGCCAAGGCATTGGGAAGGTGCATCGCGGCCAGGCAAAGGCCGCTGACAAAAACCGCGAAGCCAAGCGTGGTGGATTGGCCGAATTGTCCGGCCACGAGCGGCACGGCGCACGCCCCGAACAACAGCAGCGGCAGGAAGTGGCCGATTCGTGCAGCGCGTGCCGCCATCGCGCCGAGTTGCAATGTCATCAGCACGCGAATCAACACATAGATTCCGCCGAGCAGCGCGCCGGATTCACACATCACGCGTTCCCACTCGTCTTCGGCCAGAAAGAAATCGGTTTGCCCGGTGAGAAGTTTCGCGCCGACATTGGTGCCGACCCCGAGTCCGTAACCCAACAGCGGGACATTAAACATCGTTTCGAGAGGTTTGGTGAACGTGGATGTGATGCGATGCACGAAGCCTTCGAAGCCGCCCTCGACGTGTTCGGATTCCTTCATGCGCGTCGAGAACGCTTCGACGCCTTCCTGAAATGCGGCCCGAAAAATCGCGAGGCTTCCGGCAAGGAACGCCAGGCTGGCGATGATGGCAATCAGCTTCATCGCTTTGCCAATGAGCGCCGGGCGGATGATGACCGCGACGACGAACATCGTGGCCACGATGGCGGTCATAGAAACCGTGCTGCGGCTGCCGCTGACGGCGAGCGCGACGGGCACGCAGAGACCCACGATAGCCGTGAGCCACAAGGGATAGCTGCGCTTTTCCACCAGGCCGTAGATGAGGAAGGCCGTGGCGAGCGCGTAAAAATAAATGATTCCCGAGATGAACGAGAACGTGCCCGAGGGCCGCACTTTGTTTCCCGTGAGCGTGATTTGAACGGCCTCTGCGCCAGCGCCTGTGTTGAGAATCGAATCAGGCGCGGAACGAAATTGCAGCACGACCAAGGCGGTCATCGGCAACGTCAGCAGCAATACCCAGAAACCAACGCGTTTGACGTCTTCGAAATCGAAGACGCGCCCGATGATGTAGATCAAGGGGAGATGGAGAAAGTTGCAGCGAAAACCAAAAACGCTCACGCCGAAGCTGAAATACTCCGCGAAGAAACTGGCCGCGAAACAAAGCACGCCCATAACGCCCAGCGCGATGATGAAACGGTTGGCGGGGAAAATACCGCGGGCAAATGCGAGAGCGTAAATCGCGAGCAGGACGGGATCGCGAACGATCAGCAGCGGATTGGCCAGAGCCGGAAGAAGCCACTTGCGAAGCGCGCCTTCGAACAGCAGCAGCAGGAAGTAACTCCAGATGAGCCAGCGCAACATGCGCAGCGAATCGGGCGGGGAAGCGGACAGCGGCGCGATCGTTGCCGGCTCGGCGACAGGCTGCCGCCGCGAACTGCGAAACGCGCGCCGCGGTTGTGCCGTAGCTGTCACGCGGTCACCTCCTCTCGCGCCATCGCCGTCCGCACCGTGTTGACAATCTTTTCGCCGTATCGTTCCCAGGTGTATTCACGCGCTTTCGCCCGAGCCGCGATCCTCATTTCTGGCAGCAGTTCGCGATGATCGACAAACCATTCGATCTTCTCAGCCAGGTTTTCCGGCGAGCGAATCGGCACGAGGAAACCGGTTTGACCTTCGTCGATCAAATCTTCAGCGCCCGCGTTCGGCGTCACGATCAGCGGCAACCCGCAAGCCATCGCTTCCTGCTGGACGAGCGCACGGCCTTCGACAATCGACGGCAGGACCAGCACATCGCAGCTCTGCATCAAATCGAGCACATCGGCATGGGCACGCGGCGCTTCGTAACGGAAGCCGGCGAACTGTTGGCGGTAGAATTCCATCGGCGCGATCGGCGCACCCATCACGACTAGTTCCACATCGCGATCTTGGAGCAGCTTCATCGCGGTGAAGAGATCAGCCAATCCCTTGCGCTGCGTCATCGAACCGGCGAATAAAATCTTCAACGTGCCGCCGGCATTTTGCCGGGTCTCCATGACTCCGGAGATCGGAACGGTCGGTGAACCAAACTCCACCACAACGCACGTCTTGTTCAGCCGCGCTGCGTCCGGCAACGACTCCAACACGAAATTGCTCGGACAGAGGACCACATCGGCCAACTCCAGTTCTTCAGTCTTGCGATCCAATTTCTCGCGCGAGTCACGCGTGCCGATCAGCGTTGGCTCCCATTCGGGCCAGCGTTGCGCTTCCTCGCGCAGCAGCGTCTGGCTAGTTTCCCAATAGGCGATCGGTAAGTCGTAAAAGTTGGTCCAACCACGTTCGCGAGCGAGGCGGAAAGTGTCACGCGCCACGTCCTCGTAGCAATAGACCGCCCGGATGCCGGCAGGATGCTGGCGACACCTGGCGGCGACATGCGCATCGAGATCGAAGCAAACGTGATCGATGGATTCGCGGCCCGCGAGCCGCAGCAACTCCTTCCACGGATGAAATTGAATTCGCGCGCGGTGGGTGGAAAAAGCGCGGCGAGCGAGTTGCGCACGGATTGGCTCCGGCAAACTTCGCGGCAGCATTCCATCAGCACGAATGCCCACCGTCGTAAAAAACACTTCCAGCAAACCGGCATCGTCGAG
>DATHKK010000498.1:0-6426 GCA_035489355.1 Candidatus Limnocylindria bacterium | reverse complement strand
ACCATCACGCGGTATCGAATCACGCTCGAAGCATTCGTCGGCCGGGTGAATGGCCGCACGTTCCAGCCCCGTGCCGGTGAGTGGATGCCGCTGGCGCGCGCGCGCGCGCTTCCCTTCACCAGCGCCCACGGTCGAATCCTTCGCCGAATTGCCGATGGCCATCGGGATTGATTTTTGAACGCGCGTTTGCTTCCATCGGATTATGCAAGCCGCCAAATGGATCCTCGCGGGAGTTCTTTGTACGTTCAATGTGTTTGGCCAAACTGGTGGTCGCATTGATTGGGCCAACACATCCACGACTCTGATTTACACCAACGATTGCAATGGGAACATCGGCTTGACCCGTGGTGTCAACGCCTACCGCTTCACGCTCTACCTTGGTCCGATTGGAACGGGTAGCGGTGGCCTTGTCCCCATCCTGGTTGTGACGAATTCTGCGCAGACCGGACGTGTGACGCCCGTCTCACCGACACACCTTCCACCTCAATTTCCGCCGGGCACTCCGCTTGCCTTTCAGATTCGCGGAGAGGCCATCGTTACGATTCCTGGTACTGGTCACACCGGAGAGTCGGACGTGGGCCACATCACACCCAATCAATCACCCGCCTCTCCCCCACGGACCTTCGGCACGAACGCTGGGCAAGTCGGCGGCTTTGAACTTCGCCCCCTTTGTTTCCCGTACGTGACTCGCCGGCTGCCCGACGGCCCCTTCACCATCACGCGTCTCATTCCCGGAAGTGAGATCGCCTGGACGAATAGCTGGTTCAACATCGTCGCGACTCGTATTCGAACCGCCGAACTAATTACTGGCCCGTGGACCAATCTTGCGGACGTATCGAACACAAATTCCCAAATGACATTCGCGCTTCCCCCCTCCGCCACCCCGACGCGTTTTTATTCCATCGAATCGACAAACGCATCTCCCGCGCAACCATTGGGTTCGTGGCATTATCAGGCCCTGGACGCTTCCGGCGCTGTTCTGGCCGCGGGCATCTTGTCGTTCACGTCCAATGTGCCGCTCATGGGAAGCTATAATGTCACTCGCATTCAGAACTTTTCGCCGCATCCCGCCGGAACGAACTCGTTCAGTTCTGTCACGCTGTTCGGCTCGAATGTCCTGGAAGTAATCTTCAACTCTGAATTCCGCCTTCGCGGGCAAATGATAAGCAGTCAATGGTCGGGCGATTGGCAGGCGACGGAAGCGGTCAGCGGAGGAGGCTCACGCCTGCACGGCGGACGTTTCATAACGATTCGACGAAATTGAAACAGCGCGAAACCAGCCGGCGAATTGAATTCATTCCTTTGCCAGCCGTCATTTACTCCCGTAGTTTTCGAATCGAATGGGACATCACGCGTTTAATCCTGAACATCTCGCGCTCACGCGCCGGGAATTTCTTGGCCGTTGCGGCATGGGCATGGGCGCGCTCAGCCTGGCTTCCATTCTTGGGAGCTTGAATTCGTTCGGCTCCGAACAGGCCCAGGCAGCGGGTTTCATCAATCCGCTCACTCCGAAGCAGCCGCAGTTTCCGGGGACGGCGAAACGCATCATCCATATCTTCGCGAATGGTGGGCCGTCGCACGTGGACACATTTGATCCCAAGCCGGCGCTGGATAAGTATCACGGCCAGGCCATTCCGCTGCAGCTCAAGACCGAGCGCAAGACGGGCGCGGCTTACAAGTCTCCGTTCAAGTTCAAGAAGTACGGACAGAGCGGCATCGAAGTCAGCGAACTCTTCTCGAATGTCGCCGAGAGCATCGATGACATTTGCGTCATTCGCTCGATGCACGCCGACGTGCCGAATCACGAGCCGTCGTTGCTCCTGATGAATTGCGGCGAAGCGCGGCTCGTGCGCCCGAGCATGGGTTCATGGGTCACCTACGGACTCGGCAGCCAGAATCAGAACCTCCCCGGCTTCATCGCGATGTGTCCGGGCGGCTACCCGATTCAGGAATCGCAAAACTGGCAGAGCGGATTTTTGCCGGGAGTTTATCAAGGCACATACATCAACACGGAGCACACGCAGCTCGAGAAGTTGATTGAGAACATTCGCAACAATTACACCACGATGCCGGAGCAGCGGGCGCAACTGGATTTGTTGCAAAAACTCAACGAGAAGCATCTCGAGAAACGGAAGAACGATGCGCAACTCGAAGCGCGCATTCAGTCCTTCGAACTTGCCTACCGGATGCAGATGGACGCGACGGATGCCTTTGACATCACGAAGGAGCCGGAGCACATCCGCAAGATGTACGGCGAAGGCACGCAGGCGCGGCAGCTTCTCATCGCGCGACGGTTGCTGGAAAAGGGCGTGCGCTTCGTGCAGGTCTGGCACGGCGCGGGGCAGCCCTGGGACAATCACGACGATATCGAAGTGAACCATCGCAAGCTGGCCAAGGAATGCGATCAGCCGATCGGCGCGCTGCTGAAGGACTTGAAGCAACGCGGCATGTTGAAGGACACGCTGGTCATCTGGGGCGGTGAATTTGGCCGCACGCCGACGGTGGAGTTGCCCACTCCTGGTTCAAATGCCGGCAAGATCAATGGCCGCGATCACAATCATTACGGCTTCACCATGTGGATGGCTGGCGGCGGCGTGAAAGGCGGGCACATTCACGGCGCAACGGATGAGTTCGGTTTCCAGGCGGTGGAGAACAAAGTTCATCCACACGATCTGCACGCGACCATTTTGCAGTTGCTCGGCTTCGATCACGAGAAACTCACCTTCCGCAGCGCGGGCCGCGACTTCCGCCTCACGGACGTGCATGGGCATGTGGTGAAGGAAATCATCGCCTAGTTCGCAGCCTGTTCGAAAAACACCCCTCGGTCGTAGCTGCTGACGTCAGGAGCGGATTTTTCCAACGCTTCGAGAATCCCATCCGCCTACATCGCGAGACACGCGGGAGTCGCTGTACTCATCACGATTCGAAGGAGCCGATGCCGTGCAAAAGTTGTGACGGTGCTCCCGTCCGCTTCGTTGCGTATGGTATTGCCTTCAAGTTTGGCAACCCACCATTCGCGACGGTTCGTCGGCGTCGTGCAGTTCTTGTAGCCCGGAGGCTGGTTCCAGAAACAGCCGTGAGCGAAGATGGCGATTTTGTGTTTGGGAAGAAGGATGTCCATTGAGACGGCGCGCCGAGTTCGACACCTGACCACCTCACCCCAGCCCCTCTCCCCATTGGATACGGAGAGGTAGCGTCTCTCCGTTCGAGGCGGAGAGAGATCGGAATACGGACGTGCAGACGGAAACGATAACCGCGCCGGTGCAGCAACGAACGAACGACTTTTTCCGACGCTGTGTCCTTGCCGCGGATGCGCGACATGTTCCACAAGCTGTTCAGCGCTTAGGCGATCCACACCCTTGTTCACGGCTCGACGGAGGGCACGGACTCACACCTTGCTTGTTCACCTGAAAATCTTGCGGCAGAGATGGAGAGGCGCAGAAAAGAATTCTGCGGATGCTTCGGTTTTGCTGTCATGCGCATCCTCTTCGACCAGGGCACTCCCTTTCCGTTGGTGATGCACTCGTCAGTCATTTTCGAGAAAACGTACCAGCGCGGCTGGTCGTTAACAGCGTTGGAAGGACGGAAATGGCCGCCAGCCTCCCCGCCGCGCCCCATGGAAATGAACGAAGCACAGCGACCGTCCGGGCCGCTGTGCTTCGCACTGCCGAAACCGTTACTGCCGGGTGTACGTAATCTCCATCGTCTTCGCGTTGCCCTTGCTCCCGTCGAACATTTCGAAGACGTGCTTGTCCGGGCCAATCACGCGGAACACCATTTTCATGGGCACGTCCTTCTGGCCCGTCGCGGCGCAATCCGCCTTGCCTTCCAGCGTGATGATTTTGTTGCCGTTCTCTCCCTTGCCCTCGCTGGTGAACATTGAAGTCTGCATGTCACTCACCCAGACGCTGTTGAACGTCTGCTTCGTATTATCGAATCCCATTAGGCTCCGTCCGGTAAACGGCCTACCCATCATCTGGCCGTGGAACTCTTCCTCCAGGAAACGCCCATTCAACGTCCAACTTGCTTTCGCCGTCGCCTGGCTCACCTCGGCCTGCCCGCCCGGTTCGTGCCAGCACTTCACCTCCGCTTTCCAATTTCCCACGAAGGCCTCGAGCGCTTTGTGCGCCGGCCCCGGCGTGCCAGCGGTTTCCATTTTTTTCATCATCTCCTGTTTCTCCGCGCCCGATTTGCCGGAAACCGATTTGTCCTCGCTCCGCGGGCGAGCGGTAGCGGTGGAACCAGTGTCATAAACGTCATGTTTCATAATGCTTTTCCTTTCAATGATGGTTGACCTCTCCTTGCAACACCCGGCGAACGGCCGGGCAGGAAATACTGTGGCACCTTTTGATGGACGTTCAATGGCGGCGACTCAACTTCTCTCGTGAGTGCGTTCGCGCCAGATGGCATCATCGTTTGCGTCACTCGCCGTAAGAATATCGTTCCGCGCGCGGCGTTCGAGAGATTTCGTTTCCCCGCCGTAAACCCGCGCGGGGCAGCAGCGGACTTCCCTTCACTTTCCTTTGGCCGACCGTTGACGCGCTCTCTTTTTCTTCTCCGGTAGGGATTCGGCAATGGCGCACAAAATCCTGGGCAGTGTTTGCAAGATGGAAAGCTGCCCTTCCTCCACGATGTAATGCGCCCGAGCGCCAGGATACGGTTCTCCTTTTCGCACAACGGCTCGAGTTCGTGGCTGGCAGGAAGGATTTTCACGTAGAGGAGATCATCGCAAACCAGCGCGACAACTTTGCCATCGGCGTAGAGAGCGTATTCGCCGAACATCGCTCGGGCGGCAAAGTGTTTTGGCTGGCGCAGTTTCGCGAGCAGAAATTCCACGGTTTCCTTTTGCGTCGCCATGGACGGTGGATCGTTATTGGTCTAGCCGCCCTGAAGCTTGCCCGGTGGGTTCACTTCTCGTCCGGCGCAATCAGTTTGAGCTTGGGAAAGTAGCTTCGGTAGAGCGTGACGTAGCGCGTGACGAGGGTGAGGCCGGCGAATTCAGCGTGCGCCCCGATGTAGAAGTCCGGTAGTGGCGATGCCTTCGTTCCGCCGCGCTCACGGTAAGCAACGAATGCTTCGCTGGCGCGATAGCCAGCTTCGTAGGGAAGACGGAGGCGATTGAAAATGGTTGGGCGGAGCCAGCGGTCGAGCGCGGCCTGCGAATCGAAGGCGGGCGCGAGTTCGGCATAGATGATCGGGTTGAGCAACACCTGGCCCTCGGCCGCAGCGGCTCGAAATTGTTTGGTGGACCAGTCCAGCCACTTGGCGTCTGCGGTGACGATGTCGAGCAGGATGTTGCAATCAAGCATCCGCGGCATCAGTCCTCCCCGCGTGTGAGTTTCATGATTTTTGCCGTAGTCGTCTTGCCGCGCGCGATGCCCGTGGTTTCCTGGAGCCAGTCAGCAACGGGATTGCGACGTTTCCGGCGGGCGCGAAGAATGACTTTGCCAGCGTCCGTCACAAACTCCACGTCGGTGCCCGGCTTCAGACCGAACTCGCTTCGAATCGGCAGCGGGATGGTCACCTGGCCTTTGCTGGTAATCTTCATGGTGCAGTAATACCGCGCTGAGTATTACCGTTCAAGCACTGAATTCGCAGGATCCTGATTACAACGACAGAGCAGAAACAACTTCTTCCTCGGCCCGCTCCGCCGGGTGTGGCTTCAATCGGCGTTTCGCGATAAGTGAATACGCGACGGGCGTGACGAGCAGCGTCAGGAGCAGCGCCAGCGTTTGTCCGCCGATGATCACGAGCGCGGTGGCGCGCCGCTCTTCCGCGCCCGGCCCGCTGCCGACCGCGAGCGGCAACATGCCCATGACGAACGTCAGCGTGGTCATCAGGATAGGGCGCAGGCGGTCGCGGTTGGCTTGAATGATGGCAGACAATTCCTCCATGCCCTGCCGCCGCAAATTGTTCATGTGGTCCACTTGCAGAATCGCATTTTTCTTCACCACGCCAAAGAGCACGAGCAGGCCGAGCGCGGAGTAAAGGTTCAGCGTGCCGTTCGTCAGCCAGAGTGTGAGGAAGGCGAACGGAACGGTCAGCGGCAACGAAAGCAAAATGATCAACGGATCGCGGAGACTTTCGTAATTCGCCGCGAGGATCATGTACATGAACACGACCGAGAGCAGGAAGGCCCAGAGGAATTCGTTGAACGTCGTTTCAAGTTCGCGCCCGCGACCCACCACGCGCGTGGTGTAGCCGGGCGGGAGGTTCAGTTCAGCGGTCGCTTCTTTCAAAGCCGCGAGACGATCGGCGAGTCCGTAGCCGGGTGCGACGGAGCCGCGCAAGCTGTTCTGGCGCTGGCGGTCGAGCCGGTCGATGCGGGAAGCAGTTTGGCCGGGCACGAGTTGCACGACGTTGTCGAGCCGAACGAGCGCGCCCGTTTTGCTCGGGACGTAGAGGCGCGCAATGGTTTCGTCGTTC
>DATHKK010000497.1:0-2627 GCA_035489355.1 Candidatus Limnocylindria bacterium | reverse complement strand
GTGATTTACCGCCTCACCGCGGGGGAATCGAAACGCTCACTCTCGTTTGTGAAGGTGAGTGATGGCCTGCTGCATTTGTTGAATCCCGATGGCAGCCTGGCGGTGGGCAATGGCGGGGAGAGCTTCACGCTGAATCGCGCCGACCGCGCCGAGAAGCCGGGCGACAGAGAATTGGCGATGAATGCGCCGTCGATGTCTCACAAAATATCACCGCTCGCGGCGGGGCCGACCGTCTTTGGCGTGTTCGAGGGGCGCACTCCTTGTCTGGGCATTTCGCGCGAGTTGAAGATTTCCCGCAATGAAGCCTGCATCAAAGCCAAATGGCGCGTGACGCTGTATCAGAATCCCCAAACGCGGGAGCCAACCACTTACAAAGTAGAAGGGAGTTTATTTCGCGACGAAGCGCGAGAAGGAACGTGGAGCATGGCTCGCGGCATATCCACCGATGCGAGCGCGACAGTTTATCAATTGCACGCCACGTCAACGCAGCCCGCCCTGCTGTTGTGGAAGGCGGATGATAATGTGCTCTTCTTGCTGAACCAAACTCGCAAGTCGCTCATTGGACACGCGGAGTTCAGTTACACGCTGAACCGTGTGGCGGCGAAATAGCAGGGTGGCCTGTTCTCCACCGCCTCACTGCACGGCTGGTTGGGACGCCACTTTACGTCGGTCACTTTTTCCCCATGGCAAGAGATGCGGGCGCGTGCCACGGAATAGCTTGAAACGCTGTTTTGGTTCACGACACTCGCAACACACATTTGGCATGAGTGCAAAACTCCACGCCTCTCTCCTCGCCTTGTTGCTCGCCGGGCCTGGGCTGACACCGTTTCCGTCTCGCGCAGCGGAGCCAGTGCGATCCGCTGCCGTTCAAGCCTGGCTGATCGTCGCACCTGAAGAAGTGGGGATCGACTCCGTGCCGCTCGTGGAGATGTTCGACTTCGTGCGTGAACGCCAGATCCCGATGCACAGCATTCAACTGGTTCGCCACGGTCGATTGGTGCTCGACGCTTACTTTTATCCGTACGATGGACGGACGCGGCACGATGTGGCGTCGGTCACAAAGAGCATTACGTCCACGCTCGTCGGGTTGGCCATCGAGCGAGGACACATTCGCGATGTGCAGCAGCCGGTGCTCGGATTTTTTCCGGAGCGCATCGTCACGAGATCGGACGCGCGCCGCCGCCGGCAGACGCTCGAACATCTTCTGACCATGCGATCCGGCTGGGGCTGCGGTGTGCCCCTCGGCGCTTCGAACGTCAATGCGGACGCCACTCTGGCAAACATGCGTCGCAGCGATGACTGGGCGCAATTCGCACTCGACCTTCCGATGAGTTCAGAACCGGGAACGCAATTCCTTTATTGCAACGCCAACTGCCATCTCCTTTCCGCGCTCATCACGCGCGTTACGGGCACGAACGCCCTCGCCTTCGCGCGCCGCGAACTTTTTGCGCCGCTCGGCATTCACGATGTCGCGTGGCCCGCCGATCCAAAGGGAAACAATTACGGCTGGGGCGACGTCCAACTTCATCCTTACGACATGGCCCGGCTTGGTCAGTTTTTTCTGCGAAACGGACGATGGGCTGGCCGTCAGATCGTTGCGGAGAACTGGATTCGAAACGCCACGCGCGCGCACGTGGAGCGCACCGGGGCCAAAGACCAATACGGTTATTTCTGGTGGATGCCGGGAGACAAGCTCCCCGGCCTTTTCGAAGCGGTGGGTCGCGGCGGCCAGCGCATCACCATCTGGCCCGCGAAAGATCTCGTGCTCGTTTACACCGGCGGCGGCTTTGAGCCGGGCGACATCGCTCCGTTCATTCTCAAGTCTCTCAAATCCGATCAACCGTTGCCCGCGAATCCTGATGCGAATGCGCGCTTGCGCGAGAAACTTGCGACCGCTGTTCGTCCTCCCGCGCCAGAATCGGTTCCGCCCCTGCCCGCGATGGCGGCGCGTATTTCCGGCAAGACCTACAGGTTGACCGCGAACGAACTGGATCTTGCCACATTCTCTCTGTCGTTCGACAAGTCCTCCGAAGCTGCCGTCCGGTTCACGCGCCTGGGACAAGACCTGCGGTGTGCGGTGGGACTCGACGGTGTGGAGCGCTTCTCAACCGACAAGCTGGTCGAACTCCCCTTCGCTGCGAAAGGGCGCTGGCTGGACGCGAACACTTTTCTTTTGGAACTCGATCGCGTCGCGGGCATCAGCGTTTATCAGCTGAAGCTGACGTTCGACGATGAAGGCAAATCCTTGAGCATCGCTTTAAGTGAGCGCACTGGTTTGGGCGACGAAAAGTTCAACGGAACGCTGATGCGATAAGCTACTCGGCGTGAGCAGACTTGACTCGGTAATCATGCCGCCAGACGGCGTTGGTGAGCACTTTGTCTTTGCAGTCCCAATACCAAATGAAAAAGGACTGACAGGCGGGCGCATAGATCAATCCAGCGGGCGAGCCGGGCATGGGTTCACACACCGGCGTCCAGGTCGCGCCTTTGTCGGTTGTTACTTTGATGTTCTTGCCGCCATTCATGGCGAGCTTGCCGTTGGGCAGTTCGATGATCCTTGAACCTTTGATCACGCCATTGCTGCACACTTGCGTCCACGTCTGGCCTTGGTCGGTGCTGCGGATGAC
>DATHKK010000496.1:0-4385 GCA_035489355.1 Candidatus Limnocylindria bacterium | reverse complement strand
TTGTTCGATTTGCTGAGCGAGCAATTCTCGCAGGCGTTGCTGTTCTGGTTGGCTCGATGCGCGGGCCAGGCAGAGGCGAAACGCGTAATCGATTCGTTCCCCATCGTTCCTCGCTGGCGACTTGAACACGCGCGCTGCGAGCGCTTCAGCGAACTCGTAGAACTGTTGATCATTCAAAAGCGTCAGCGCTTGAAGCGGCGTGTTCGAACGGAGGCGGCGCGTGCAGGCACTGAAACCGTCCGCCGCGTCGAAGACGGCCAAAGCCGGATGTGGAGTGGCACGCCACACATGGGTGTAGAGAGCGCGGCGATAACGGTCGCTACCCGCGCTCGCCTGCCACGTGCGTTTCACCTGCCCAAGCGTCATGACGCCGTCGGGCTGTGGCGGATAAACGGGCGGTCCACCGATCTTTGGCGAGAGCAATCCGCTCGCCTGCAACGCCGAATCG
Source organism: Candidatus Limnocylindria bacterium (assembly GCA_035489355.1). Classification (GTDB taxonomy): domain Bacteria; phylum Verrucomicrobiota; class Verrucomicrobiia; order Limisphaerales; family SIBH01; genus JANNGC01. The sequence goes on along the minus strand of DATHKK010000496.1, from coordinate 3,937 downwards.
CGAACGATCTCCGCATCGAGGCGCAGGCGTGATTGTCGCGCGAGGAGGCGATTGTTCGGATCGGAAATTGATAGCTCAGGACGCACGCGAGAGGACTGCCGATACGTTGCGCTTGTGACAATGAGGCGATGAAGGTGTTTCAGGCTCCAAGGCGCCGAATCGGCAACCAGCCTAATGGTTAAACGACTCAACGATTTAACAGCTTCCGTCGGTTCCATGAACTCACACGCCAGCCAATCCAGCAGTTCGGCGTGCGTTGGCAACGAGCCTTGAGTACCAAAATCATTTTCAGTTTCGACGAGCCCTCGACCGAAGTATTGCTGCCAGACGCGATTTACAATGACGCGCGCGGTCACCGGGTTTGCCGGATCGACGACCCAGCGTGCGAGGTCGAGGCGGTTCGGAGCGCCAGCCTCCGGCCCGGCTCGTAGAGACAAAGGCTCGACTCGCCGGGTCGGAGACCGGTGCTCCGGCGAAAGTGGATGCAAGATTTCAGGGACACCCGGCGTCACTTCATCCGACGGCCGCGTGAAATCGCCTTTGATGAATACCTGCGTTTTTCGCGGTTGCTTCAACTCCTCCATCACAAGCGTCGTAACCGGTTTCGCGATGCCCTTTTCCAGTTTGGTGAGCTTGCCGTGGCGTGACTTGAATTCAGCATCGTCCGCTTTGAAGACGGCATACACTGCGCGTTTTTGTTCCAGTTCGCGTTCGCTCCACGCTGGCTTCATCGCGTCACGCACCGCCATTTTCATTTTCGCGCGCGTGTCTTCCGCCAGCGACTTCTCCCAACTCACGACTTCGCTGCCCTTCGTATCCAGGTAGCGCTCCAGGTCCGCGCGCACCTCTTCCAATTCCTTCTTCAACGCTTCGGCGGACTCGACTTCGCCCGGAATTTCCAGCGCACCGCTGGGTGTTCCTTTGCCATGTCCGTCCTCGATGCTGTTGTTGAAGAAGGCGTAGAGTTGATAGTACTCGCGCTGCTTGATGGGATCGAACTTGTGATCGTGGCACTGCGCGCAGCCGACCGTCAGCCCGAGAAACACCGTGCCGAACGTGCCCACGCGATCCATCACCGACTCAATGCGAAACTGTTCGGGGTCGATGCCGCCCTCCTGATTGATCTGCGTGTTGCGATTAAAGCCAGTGGCAATCTTTTGCTCGAGAGTTGCGTGCGGCAGCAGATCACCCGCGAGTTGCTCGATGGTAAATTGATCGAAAGGCATGTCGCGATTGAGCGCGGCCACGACCCAGTCGCGATATTTCCAAATCTGGCGCGGCGCATCGATGCTGTAACCGTTCGAGTCGGCATAACGCGCCGCATCAAGCCACCAGCGTCCCCAGCGCTCGCCATAGTGCGGCGACGAAAGGAGGCGCTCAACCAGCCGTTCACAAGCATCCGGCCGCGTATCCTTCACGAAGGTCGCGACTTCCTCGGGTGTCGGCGGAAGCCCAATGAGGTCGAGGTTCAGGCGGCGGATGAGCGTCGTGCGATTGGCTTCAGGCGCGGGTGAAATCTTTTCCTTCTCCAACCGCGCGAGGACGAAAGTGTCGATTGAACTGGCGACGGGCGATGGACGATTGATGAGCGTTGGAATTTTTGGGCGCGCGGGCGGAACGAACGCCCAGGGCTTCGCCGTTTCCGGCTGTTCATCGGCGGGGCCTTGGCGCCTTCATCGATCCACTTCGCGAGCAAAGAAATCTGCTCCTCCGTCAGCGGCGGTTTTTTGTAAGGCATGCGCGAAATGGAATCGTGCGTCCCTTTCACGGCCTGGATGAGCAGGCTGTCATTCCCTTTGCTGGGCTGGATGCTCGCGCCGTTTTCACCGCCCTTGCGCGCCAGCGCCGCAGTGTCGAGACGCAACTCTCCTTTTTGCTGCGAAGCGCCATGGCACCTGTAGCACTGCTCCGTCAGCAACGGTTTGATCTCGCGAAGATAATCAACCGCCGCAGCCGCGCAGTGCGGTGTGATGATGACCAGGGCAGCTAGCAACCCGCCGCGCATTTCTGCGAGCCTCGCGGTCATTGTGAAATGCCACTTCATGAAAACGATCAGTCTCGGTTCCTCGCAAGCTTTGAAGTTTGGTGTTTGAAATCTATCTGGAGCTTGGTGTTTGGGATTTGGAGTTTGGCTTACCTCCTCCACCAACCCTTGCCCGGCTCCTCCGCCTCCACACCTTCGCCCGGCTGCTGTTGCGCGCGCAGTTGCTGCACGAGCAATTGGCTGCGCGCCGCGGTGAACGCCATGATGAATTCGTCGTAGGTGCGGAAGCGTTCGTGCGGGTTCTTGGCCATGGCAATCATCAGCGCGTCGCTCGTCGGCGCGGTGATTTCCGGCACCACCTGGTCGGGCGGCGTGAGCGGTGTGTTCACGTGCGCTGAAATCACTTCTTCGACTGTCGGCGCTTCGAACGGCACATGGCCCGTGATGGCGTGATAAAGCGTGCCGCCGAGTGAATACATGTCCGAATGAAAATTCTCGCGCTCGCGCCGAATCTTTTCCGGCGCCACGTAATACGGCGTACCCCAGATGACCGATTGATCGGCGGACTCGTCCTCGGCTTCGCGTGCCAGGCCGAAGTCCACGAGCTTCGGCTCGCGCTCGGCGTTGAAAAGAATGTTGCCCGGCTTGATGTCGCGGTGCAGCAGGTTGCGCTTGAGCGCGGTGTCCAGGGCCGAGGCGATTTTGACGGCGACGCCGAGGACCGTGTATTCGTCCACGCGGCCATCACGTTCGATCATCTGATCGAGGCTGTCGGTGTCCGCTAGTTCCATCACGAGGTAGGGCTGCCCCTCGAATTCATCAAAAGTGTAAATGTGAATGATGTTCGTGTGGTTGAGCGAGGCGCTGGCGCGGGCTTCGCGGTAGAAGCTGGCGAGCACTTCCTCGTCCGCAGCCATTTCCTTTTTCAACATCTTCACCGCCACTTCGCGGTTCAGCATCAAATCCCACGCGCGATAAACCGTACCCATGCCGCCCGACGCAATGATGGATCGCAGTTCGAACTGTCGGAACTTCATGGGCATGAAGACGGGATGGCCGCAACGCGTGCAGGGGACGCTTTCGAAGGGCAAAAGGTCCGCGGGAATAAATATTTTGGAACGACACCCGCCGCACTCCACCATTTTTAATGGCTTGCGCTCGGGGCTCTCGGCACTGCTCACGGTGTGGAGATTAACATCGCTGTTTGCCAGAACAAGGGAGGATTGAATCGAGTGACGCAAAACATCACACATTTGACAATTGGCCGAAGACTGCGTGCCGGAGCCAAATTGCCGCCTGTGAATCAAGGCACCGGGCGGAACTCCATCCTGCCCCAGAGTTTCGGCGTCAACTCCGCTTCGCTCGGCACGTCGCTGGTCAGGGCGGAGGCTTTGTTGCGCCAGTAGCTGCGCTGAAAAGTCGTGCTGCCGTCGCCGCGGAGCACTCCGATATCGCCGTGAATGGTTTCGCCAGCGGTTGCTTTGAGTCCAAGTGTCGCAAGAGGAATGGAGAATTCGTAAATGGCCGATTGCGTTTTGTCCTTTTCGTTTTTGACGAACTGGCTTTTGAGAACAAGGTCGCGGCTCACGTCGTCGATACGGTCGAACTTGATGGTGCGCAGCGGAGAACTGAACGGGAATGGCTCCCGCCCGGCGCCAGGCGCCACGGGACGATACAGAATTGCCACGGGCTTCTTCTTCACGAGCGTGACGAGCAACCGCACATCGCCTGCGGCGGCGGCGCGATTCACGTTCGCCTTGGCGGCCGTCGCCAGCATCAAATCCAGTGCGCCTCCGGTCTTGAAATGCATCGGCCATGTCTCGCCGGAATTTTCCAGAAGGTCCGGTTCAGCCGTTTTAAAACAGGCGTAAAGACGATCGCCGGACAACGCGAGCGCGACTTCTGTGTTCACCCGTTTCGATCCCCAATCACCGATCTGCAACCGGCGCGTAT